>JAJAYU010000155.1 GCA_026786125.1 Chamaesiphon sp. | reverse complement strand
CTATGTACCTTTTAGCTAGTTATTTTTGTCGATCAAATCTGTTACTTAATACATTGCAGCTCACAATCATTAAATCTAAGTACATATTTAGCTTAATCATTTAATCTCAACTTAAATACTTAGATGGAATTACGCAATGAAGTTGTGCCATTTCAATTCCCACTTGATGATCTGGAAATTTCAAGCCGACTATACCACCTTTTTTTAGGATTAACTTGTGACAGACTTTACCAAAGACTAATAATTCAGCCCACTCACTCAGATTCGGTTCGTGTCCGACTAGAGCTAAGCTAGCAATATCTCTACTCGTACCTCTAGCATTCCAAGCTATCAACCAATTTGGTAGATTTCCACTTGGTTTTAAGTCTTGAGATACCTCTAGTTTGGGACTAATTTGGCTGTCGATGAGGATCGCCGCAGTCTGGCGAGCACGAATTAGTGGGCTAGTGATCATTAGGTCAAAAGTTAGTTCTAATTTTTGCAATTTAGCGGCAACTTGCGTGATTTTTTTACGTCCTACTTTAGTAAGTGGTCTAATTTCATCACTGAAAATCGAATTTGGGACGAGGGGATCTGGATCTGCGGCAATACCGTGACGAATTAAATATAAATACATATTTTTTTAATTATTTTTAGCTAATTATCGATTAATGTGGATGATAACTAGTGGGTAATTATTTGTGAACGATCGATAGATTTATCGATCGAGTGGGAATTATAAAATTGGGTAGTAAATATCTTCAAGGTATCTAGGGTGCAGTAGTTATGACACAGAATATGGGTGAGTTTGCCGACGGGCGCAAACGACGATTTGATTGGGCAGCGATTTTACCTAAGCGACAAGCTTGGATTCAGACTTTAATTTTATTGCCTTTTGGCTTGCCTGTGGCTAGCTTCTTGGGATCGAATTGGAACTTTTCAGTTAATGCCATCACGGAGGAACAGCAGTACCCAGTGGCAGTGATCTCACTGGGACTGAACTTATTACTGCCTAGCTTATTCTTTGCCTTCTTATTCCATTGGGGCTGGTATATTTGGAAACAATCACCAGTTACCTGGTACCCCAATCGGCAGGCATTATCGGCAGGACTTTATGCTACTGGCACAGTTGCGGTATCATTTGCGATCGTCGAACTATTTAACCAGACGGTGGGAGTCTGCGGCAATGGTGGCTGGGGCGAGATCGGCGAAAATTTATTCTGCAATCTCAACGGCTATGGCTTTGAATCGAAGTCTTGGTTTGGAGTGTGGTTTATTATCGCTGCTTATTGCTATCAAGCCCAAGGATTAATTAGTTCAATCTATCGGCACTATTTACCATCAACCGATGTCAATAATTTTACGTCTCCAACTGCTCCTAGTGAGTTAGCTACCGATGATTTTGGATCCAATCCGCTCGACATCACTGCTACTAGCGTTGAAGAATAGATCGATGACTTTTCGTCCCAATGGTAAAATATGACTAAATCGACTCAGCACGCTCAAACAAGTAAATTGCTCAACCGAAATCGTCATATTTTCAAACTGGGAAGTCTATACCAAACCTTAATTGGGACTATCGTTTGTTTGAGTTGCTGGGGGCAAAGTTTACCAAGCGGTGCTAGTCCCCTCAGCACCCAAGCCAGATCGAAGCTAGTAGCTCAAACGCTATCACAGGCTGAAACACAGCCAGTACCAAATAATAATAATTCGATCGATATCGCTCCTGAAATTCTTAATGGTAGCCCTGTCTTGCAAAAATGGCTCAAGGGAATTCCTGATGTCCAGAATGAGATCAAAACCGAACCGAGTTTTCGGACGCGGGTAAAACTTGGCTACTCTCAATATCCATCCGCAAATCAAGCTGGTGGGTTTCATGCTGCTATTAATGATGTTTTCTTCGGGCGAAGCGGACTTTCTGCCAGCGCAAATTACAATTCCTCCTCCGCTGGCAACCGCACCGCTTATGGTGTTGATGCTCAGTATTATCTCTTTCCCCTCGGTGGATATGTAAATATCACGCCACTGGTAGGATTTCGTCATCTTGAAACCGATAAATATAACCGTGATGGCTTGAATCTGGGTGCAAAATTAATGATCGTACCTTCCCGTGGTGGCGGTGCTGACGTAGCTATCAGTCAAAGTTGGGTTGGTTTGGGTAGCCCAACCGAAACAGGCTTGACTACATTCTCTGTTGGTTATGCAATCACTGAAAATCTGCGATTGTCTACAGATATCCAACAACAAAATGCCAAGGAAAACTATGATAGTCGGATCGGCTTTGGTTTGGAATGGATGCCATAGATTTATAATAAAAATTCGTTCAAGTAGCGTCGTCTTCGCAAATCAAACCCAAACCCCTCAACCCGATCGATCGTCCCACAAACTCGTTGGCGGTAGCGGAGCGTTTGCCCTAGCAATAGCCTCTCCCCTGGAGAATCGAAAGAAAAATTCAACGCAAATCGTCGCATCCCAACATCCACTCCTAAAGCAGCAACAGAAGACATAGAGAACGATCAATGAGTGAGCTAGATTTGAGCTAAAATAGGACTATATCTTTATCGCTCTTGATAATCGTTATGGAGCAAGCACTCCTCGAACAAATTCAGCAACTACCAGTGTCGGTACAGCAGGAAGCTTTGCACTATATTGAGGGTTTGGTTGCAAAGCATACTCAGTCGGTGAAAACACCCACAATCGATCGCAAAAATGCTTTTGGTATCTGGAAAGGGGCTGTGTGGATGTCTGATGACTTTAATGCGCCTTTGGATGATTTACAGGAATGTATGTAATGGGGAGGTATTTGCTAGATACTCATGTATTTTTGTGGCTGATTCAAGGCGATGCACAATTAAGTGAGAGAGTAAGAACCATCATAGCTGATGATACTAGCCAGCTTAATTTTAGTGTGGTAAGTATTTGGGAAATTGCGATTAAGCTAAATATTGGGAAGTTGAAAATTGAGCATTCAATCGAAGATATTTATCAGCTTTTAGCTTAACTCAAGATTGAAATTTTACCAATCGATCAATCCGATCTTGATCGATATTTAACGTTACCGCTATATCATCGAGATCCTTTTGATCGACTCATCATCTCTCAAGCGATCGAGCGTGAGTTAATACTGGTGAGTTTTGACGGATCGGTTGAGCCTTATCCAGTAGAAAGATTCTGGTAATTGATCGATCCAACAACGATCGATCCCAAAAACCCCAAGCCGATCGATCGACCCACAAACCAGATCGAAAGAAAAATCCAACCCAGATCGTCAAATCCCAACATTCACTCCTAAAGCAGCCACAGAAGATGCAAAGGACGATTTTCGTTCCGAAAGGCTTCACCAACGAGTACCAAGATCGTGTTAATATTCTATTTGTGGAATATACTTGATTTGTGGAATGGAATGTCATATTCGATCCAGAGTTGAGAATCTGGTTTTATCAACAGGCGCAAGAATTCCAGGATGAAGCATTGGCGGTAATTAAGATCTTGGAGGAAATTGGCCCGATGCTCGGTAGACCGCGAGTTGATACTCTCAAAGGGTCTTCTTTTGCCAATATGAAGGAGCTTCGGGTTCAGTATCTAGGAGAACCGTGGCGGATTTTGTTTGCTTTCGACCCCAAGCGGCAAGCTATTTTGTTAGTCGGAGGTAATAAAACGGGGAATAACCGATGGTATAAAGAAAATATTCCCATCGCAGATAAACGATATGAAGAATATCTGGAAACACTTGAGAAGGAAAACTGATGAAAAAATATACTACTCTAGCTGAAGAATTGAATGCGTTACCGAAGGAGCGAAAAGAAGCGATCAAAGTAAGAGCTTCGCAAATTCGGCTTGAAGAATTGACGCTCAGACATCTACGAGAAAAACTTGGTTTATCTCAAGCAGAGTTGGCTGAAAGGTTGGATGTACAGCAGCCAGCCGTATCTAAGTTAGAACGCAGACAAAATTTGGAACTAAATACTCTGAGATCGGTTGTGAATGCTTTAGGTGGTACGATCGAAATTATTGTGAGAGTTCCAGATAAGGAACCAATTCTTCTTAGTGATTATCAAGCATAGTATTTTTTGTTGTTAACGATCGACATTTATCAATATTAGATCGATCGACCCACAAACCAGCTCGATCAAAAAATCCAACCCAGATTGATCGCATCCCAACATCCACTCCTAAAGCAACCACAGAAGATGTAAAGAACGATCGAATAAGAGCGATTCTGCCAGGAGACGCTGTGCCTACAGCAGGCTACGCCAACGCAAACATCAACTAGTTGAGTTATTTCACGTCGCTCGAAGCTTACTTTGAAAGAGATGAATCGCTCTTCCTGTAGGATATAATAGTTTCTAGCTTGCCTCCATGTTTGCATTGAATGTCCCTGTCGAGTAATATCCCCGCTTATTTAATAACAGATAGATCCGAGCGAACAGCTATTATTCTACCTGCTTCAGCAGCAGATATGCCCGATCTTTGGTCGTGTCAGTGGTTTATTCTTTGGGATCAAGTTTATGAGCCAACCGAAGCTATTGTTAAGTTGACGCATAATGGTGAATTGTTAGGTTTAGTTAAGTTTGCACTATATCCATCGCGAACTAATCCTAGTGAGATGGAGTTTGCAGAAATCATGAATATCGAAGCTTTACCAAAACAAGACAGAACTTTCAATCCAGTCGCCAGTTGGCTGATATGGTATGTGTGTCTAATTGCGATCGAACGCTGTCAAGGAAACAATTTCGGTCAGATCCTCACCTTAGTATCGGTGGAATCAGCCATTGAATATTATCGAGATCGAGTTAAAATGGAAGGACTGGGCTGGATAACAATCGCACATAATGAAGATGGCTATGCCTTTGCATTCTCAAAAAAGACCGCTAAACAATTCTGCACCAGAATCGAAAGCAGATACGGAACTCCCAAATTGCTCTGATGTCGATGAGAACTTTGATGATGATGGTGGGGTATTAGCAGTTAGTAGCTCCAATCTGACTCCAGAGCAGCGATATGAGTTTTGGAATCGCGCTAAATTTCGATCGACTAAGGCTGAAATAATCGAGTCGATCGAACAAGATAATTCATCAATTTAAGATATTTCGATAGATCGAACCCAAAACCATCAACCCAAACCAATCATCTCACAAACTCGTTGGCGTAGCCTCTCCCCTGGAGAATCGAAATGGCTGTGGAGTTTACTATTAATTCCGATCCTGGGTCTTGGGTATGTCGCCTACCACCAGTTCGTGGTGGTACCCCAACAGCAGGCAAAAAATCGGGTGCAAACGGCGGTAGTCGAGCGAAGTAATCTGACGATCGCAGTCGCAGCAAATGGGACAGTTCAACCCGAACGATCGGTCAATGTGAGTCCGAAAACATCAGGAATTCTCAAACAATTACTAGTCAAAGAAGGCGACACCGTTCAAAAAGGGCAGATACTCGCCTACATGGACAATTCCAACCTTCAGGGGCAATTACGACAGTTTCAGGGTAATCTCGCAGCGGCTGAAGCCACACTGCAAAAGTCGATCGCCGGGAATCGATCGCAAGATATCGCTCAAGCGCAAGCTAAGGTAGACCAAGCCCAGCAAGCCCTGAAT
>JAJAYU010000154.1 GCA_026786125.1 Chamaesiphon sp. | reverse complement strand
GTATTGTATCATTAATTTATGCAATTATTTTTGTCTGAGTACTTACAATATCCCATTCAGAATTAGTCGTTTTGTCAATACTGGTGGTCTTGTTTTCTTCTTCTGCGGCAGTAACGACTCAATTATTGCCCACTCTTTGTCTGTCACGTTACTTGAATAACCCATCTTCCCCTTTCCCCTGCTTTAATCCTACTCCTCCTGCTGATTCTACTTGATCGCTAAAAAGATCTCAAATGGGTTCTATAATCACTTACTTTTGATCAAGATTAATCATCAATAACCGACCGATCGATCTATAGTAAGTGAACTCAACCTCCCCGCTCCAAACTTTCAGATGGCTGCCAGTAAACTTTCACTTAGTTCGGTCAAACAACTCTTCCGCAATCGCCGCGATCCTTTGTCCGCCCAATTACTCAAATTGGGCGTAATCATTACAGTTAGCTTCGTAGCGATCGCGATCTTTGCCCCGCTGCTACAATCGATCGGCATCCTCCAAGATCCCCAAGATCTACTCGGTAGCTCCACGCCACCTTACAACCCGATCAATCAAGCTCCCTCTTGGCAGCATTGGTTTGGTACCAGTCGGGAAGGTTATGATGTGTTCGCACGGACGCTATTTGGTACCCAGGCGGCTCTCCAGGTCGTAATCCAAGCGACGATGATGAGTTTACTCATTGGTGTGCCATTAGGCATGGTTAGCGGCTATCTGGGTGGTAATCTTGATCGAGTTTTGCTATTCATCATGGATACGATTTACACGCTCCCAGGATTGCTGCTCTCAGTCACACTCGCGTTTATTGTTGGCAAAGGTGTATTCAATGCGGCGATTGCTCTGAGTATTTCCTATATTCCCCAATACTTTCGGGTCGTCCGCAATCAGACGGCTAGTTTGAAGACGCAGATGTTTGTCGAAGCAGCTCAGGCTCTAGGTGCGTCTACTAGTCATGTGCTCAAAAAATATCTCTTTGCCAATGTTATCCAAAGTGTTCCAGTTCTGTTCACGCTCAACGCAGCGGATGCAATTTTAGTCTTGGGCGGTTTGGGTTTCCTCGGCTTGGGTTTACCTGATGAGATCGCCGAATGGGGACACGATCTCAAACAAGCTCTCCCGGCACTTTCCACTGGCATTTGGTGGACGACTTTCTTTCCAGGTTTGGCTCTGACGTTGATGGTGACTGGTTTATCACTGTTGGGTGAGGGTTTGAGCGAGTTGATCAATTCCAGGGAGAGAGGAGGTTGATTAATTGATAATTGATAATTGATAATTGATAATTAATCAGATTGTAGGTTGGGTTGAAGAATGAAACCCAACATTTCTAGGGTTGTTGTGTACCGAGGAAATCTACCTACGGACATCCCTGTCTTGTCGGTTTTTTTATTCGGAGGGAACCTCCGAATAAAAAAACCGCTCCCAGGAGGGGATTTTTCCTTCTAGTGAGAGCTGAAATTTATGTTTGAAATTGCGGTGATTGGGGCGGGGATTGCGGGGTTGACTTGTGCCCAGAAACTCCAGCAGGCGGGTAAATCAGTCGTGTTAATCGATAAGTCGCGAGGATTAGGTGGTCGATTGGCAACTCGTCGGTTGGCTGGTACCCATGCGGATCATGGTGTCTGTTATCTTCAGCCGAAAGGGGATCTATTCAGAGCGTGGATTGCTGAACTAGTAGCCGCAGGTATTTTGCGGGTGTGGACTGAGGGTATTCACAGCTTATCTAGTGATGGCATTTTGCAACCGCCGACTAAATCTGTGCCTTATTATGCCGCACCGCTAGGCGCAACTAGTATCGCCAAATATTTAGGGCGAGATCTGGAGATCATTGGTGATAAATTGATTACAGCGATTTCGCTGATGGAGCATGGCTGGCGACTCAGTAGTAAAGATCCTGAATTTTCCCTGACAGCCGAGCAAATTGTCTTCGCGACTCCTCCCGCTCAGGCATTAGTCATCGCTAAAACACAGATCGATCCAGCCTGTATTCAACAGCTAAGTAGTGTCCAGTTTAGTCGATCGATTACCGCGATCGCAGTTTATCCCACAACAGACCAAAACGCAGCCGCAGCAATCACTTGGCAAGGAATTCACTGTATCGAGCATCCTACCCTAGCTTGGATTGGTTTAGACAGTTCCAAACAACTAAATCCCACCCAGCCAGTACTGGTAGTCCAGAGCAGCGCAGCCTTTGCCGAGCAATATTTTGATGCGCCAGATCTCGCAATTATCGGTCAAAAATTAATCGATGCCATAGTGCCCCTAGTTCCCGCTCTCACTCAGCCTGAACTCATCCAAGTTCACCGTTGGGGTTACGCCTTTGCTCAAAATCCCTTATCAGAAAGATTCCTTACAGCTCAAACAATCGCACCTCTATATTTTTGTGGTGATTGGTGCGGCGGAAATCGGGTAGAATCTGCTTATCTATCTGGTATGACTGTAGCCGATAAGATATTAAATAACTCTTAATCTGAAAGAGAGGAGCAGGGAGCGGGGAAATACCGTACCTCACGAAGGTAGAATCTGGTAGGCAACACCCCCTACATGGGATCTTGTTGTTTATCAATTATCAACTATCAATTATCAATTATCCACCAAACAATGACTGAAGTAATCGGGATCGATCTGGGTGGTACAGCAATTAAATTAGGGCGATTTACCGAGGATGGGACTTGTCGGCAATCTCTCACAGTACCCACGCCCCAGCCAGCCTATCCCGATGATGTCATCGATATGATGGTCTATGCGATCAAGAAATTAGCCCCAAGTATGGTTAATATTAGAGCGATCGGGATCGGTACACCAGGCCCCGCAGATATTACGGGTAGGGTAGCAAAAATCGCGATTAATCTAGAAGGTTGGATCGATATCCCTGTAGCCACTCTGATTCAATCCCGCACTGGCATTCCCGCAGTCGTTGGTAATGATGGCAACTGCGCTGGACTCGGCGAAAACTGGCTTGGGGCTGGACGCGGCTACCGCAACTCGATCTTACTCACTCTAGGTACGGGAGTCGGCGGCGCGATCTTCCTCAATGGCGAACTATTTACTGGACATGCTGGCAGTGCGGGTGAATTAGGGCTGATTTCCTTCGATCCCAATGGACATCCCTGCAACAGCGGTAATAATGGCTCCCTCGAACAATTCCTCTCAGGACAAGCAATTCACCGAATCACTGGCAAATCACCCCAAGCAATGGGCGAACTAGCCGCCGCTGGCGATCGATCCGCGTTAGAATTTTGGGATAATTACGGTCGAAATCTAGGGATCGGCTTAACCAGCATTAGCTATATTCTCACCCCCGAAGTCGCCATTATCGGCGGCGGTATTAGTGCCAGTGCCGAGTATTTTCTCCCCGCTGCTCAACGGGAAATCGAACGTCGTGTCATGGAAACTTCCCGCCCAAAATTCAAACTAATCGCCGCCCAACTGGGCAATCAAGCAGGTATCACCGGAGCAGCAAAACTAGCTTGGGAAATGCTCAACCGTCAAAAATAACTATTAATTATTAATTATCAATTATCAATTATCAATTAAAAGAAATGTCGTCAGAATCTCAGTTAAACATTTTTGGTCAAACCGGAACTAATCCATCTAGCGAACCGATTTCAGCTACCAACTTCGATCTGATTCCCACAATTAGTACCATTCCGATTCCGCCAGGTACATACAGCAACATCGCTCAACTCGCTACCCATTGTCAGATTTGCCATCGCTGCGAACTCGGCGAAACTCGCACCAAAGCAGTTGTTGGTAGAGGTAATGAACACGCCTCAATTATGATTATTGGTGAAGGCCCAGGTCAAAATGAAGATGAACAAGGCTTACCATTCGTCGGTCGATCCGGTCAACTGCTTGAAAAGATTCTCGCTGCTGTTAAACTAACGATCGAAGATGACATCTATATCTGTAACGTCGTCCGTTGCCGTCCACCCGAAAATCGCGTTCCCACCCCCGCCGAAGTTGCTGCTTGCAAACCCTATTTACTCGAACAAATTCGCCTAGTAGATCCCAAAATTATCTTACTCACAGGCGCAACCGCAGTCAAAGCAATCACAGGTAAAAAAGAAGCCATCAGCAAAATTCGCGGTACCTGGATTGAATGGGAGGGCAGACTATGTATGCCAATTTTTCATCCAGCCTACCTTCTCCGCAATCCTGCCCCAGATGTCGGCAAACCCAAATGGCTAATGTGGCAAGACATTCAAGCAGTTCGGACTAAATTGGATGAGATATTTTCAGCAGCACAGTATTAATTATTAGCTTGAAATTTGTTAGTTTTGATCGAGAGCGGGACAGTAGATTCAACCAGCTCGATCTTAATCCGTTTACCTAGAACGCTAGCGGCTTTACCTAGGGTGTTGAGAGTTACAGAGGTATTGGTTGGATCGAGCAGCCTGTCAACTGCGGCGCGGCTAGTACCCATTGCTTTGGCTACGCTGGTTTTGGTCATTTGTTTGGCTGTAATTTCTTGCTGAATCTGCCACGCAATGACTCTTTTGATCGCAATTTCATTAGCTTCGGTTAGTAAATCTTCTGCTTCTAAGTAATCATCAACAGCCGATCCGATCTGGGAATTACGACTTTTCATGAGTTGTCTCCACTCTCAAACCAGTTCTCGATTTTCAAGCTGTCGAAATACTGAAAATCAGCAACGTTATTAGTCACCAAAATCAAATCATTAGAGGCAGCAATACTAGCAATTTGTCCATCTGCAAAGGCTAAAGTTTTACCAATTTTAGACAATCGTGCTCTTTCTTGGGCGTGTAACTGAGCAGCATTGGAATCATAATCAATTATTGGTAAATTGAGAACTGAATCATTAATATAATCCATGAAGGCTTGACGTTTATTGGATTCTGGGAGTCGGAGACAGCCGTAGAGAAGTTCGTGGATTACGGTACTAGCTGTTGCAGTTTCTGCTTTACATCGATCAACTATCTTGACGATTTTCGGGTTTGGAGCCGGACGCATCAACTCTGAAAAAATATTGGTATCGAGCAAATATTTTACGCTCATAGATTTACTTCACGCCCTGGAGAACGATCTCTCAAGTCAGCAAAGTCATCATCATCGAAAGATATTCCCTCCCGTTCCAACGTCGCTCTGAGTTTCTGGAATCCCTCCCAGAACTTTTTACCATGCTGTTCTTCTCTTTGCTGGCGAATTAACTCAATGAGGTTGTCTTGCTC
>JAJAYU010000153.1 GCA_026786125.1 Chamaesiphon sp. | reverse complement strand
GATCAACGATCGCGGTCCCTCCAGTCGTCGTCGAATTATTGACGTTTCGGCTGCTGCTGCTGAAGTAATTGGGATCAAAAATGACGGTATTGGTCAAGTCCGAGTGGATGTACTTGGACAGGACGGCTAGGATCTACCTGGATTAACCAGAGGGCGTGATAAAGTAAGGGTATCTATTTAGTGTAGATACCCTGATTTTTAGTTGCCTCGATATTCGATCGATATGTCCAAGCTACCTCGACAGATTTGGATCCTAGCGTTGGGTCGATTGCTATCAGAAATCGGTAGTGGTTTTACGATCTTTTATGCTCCAATTTTTTTCGTTCAACAAGTCGGATTATCGGCAACATCGGTCGGATTAGCATTAGGTAGTGCCTCAATTTCTGGCATCGCTGGACGGTTAATTAGTGGCACTTATGCCGATCGGTGGGGTCGAAAACCAGTCCTATTATTAGCTACATTAGTTTTAGCGATCGCCTGCTTTATTTTTACAATTACTAATGATTTTCCGACCCTAATTGTGGGTTGTTTAATTCAGGGATTCGGGTTAGGTTTATATTGGCCTGCGAATGAAGCGATCGTTGCCGATCTGACAACTGGAGAAGATCGCAGATTTGCCTATGCAATTACCCGCTTAGCTGATAATGTCGGCATGGGTTTGGGCATTATTGCAGGTGGCTTCTTAATAGGTTCAACAGGTGCCTATCGCTATCTATTTATGATCGATGGGATTTCTTTTTGCTGCTTTTTTATCACGATCGCTCTGGCTATTCGTGAGACATTACAACCGCATAAAATAGCACCCCAATTTATTAGCGGCTACAGTACGGCATTACGCGATCGACGTTTATTAGTCTACGTTTTAGTCAATATTATCTTGACGGTTTATATTTCTCAAACTCAAGTGACTTTACCCCTCTACTTTAGCGGTTTTGTCTCTCAATCTGATGCGCCTGGCTTCAATCCTCAAGTAATTAGTACCCTGTTTACGGGACATTTACTGATCACAATTGCTTGTCAGCTACCGATTCTGAAATTATTGCGGCGACTAAATCATGCTCGATCGTTAATGATTTCTGGTGGGTTTTGGTTGCTCGGTTTTATCTGTATCACTGCTACCGGAACTAGCAATAATTATCAACTTGTCTGGGCTAGTTTGGGCTTGGGATTATTTGCTGTAGCAATTGTTGCTTATACTCCCACCGCTTCAGCTCTAATTGCCGATCTCGCGCCTCCATCCTTGCGTGGTGTTTATACCTCGATCAATTCCCTCTGTTGGGCGGCTGGATACGCAATTGGCCCACCATTAGGCGGTTGGGCACTCGATCAATCTCCGGCATTTGCTCACAATTTCTGGCTCGGTTTAGCTGCGACAGTGCCAATAGTTTGGGTAATCTTGTGGTGGTTAGAAAGATTAGTTGGGATCGAAGATAGTGAATGATAGATTATAACTCATTCACCTTTGAGAATTGCCGCAGCGACCTCTCGAAATTTGTAGGGATCGCCTTCTGGATGGGGTTGCTCTTGGCGTTTTCGAACATAGAGTTTGGCAAGAGTTGCCTGCCAATCAACCGATATTTTTGGCTCTAGAGCAGGTTGTGCGCTCAAGATTTCTGCAATATAAGTTTGGATCTCGCTTTGCGCTAGCCAGATTCTAGCAATCACCGCTAAATTATCATCATTATCTACCAATCGATCAAAATGTCCCAAAATTTGGCGAGTCAGATCGGGGCTAGCAATAGTACTAGCGATCGCTAATTCCTGTAATCCAGTAATTGCCGCATATCTAACCACCCACTCATGATCCTGCGACACTGCGAGCAGCACTTCAATTACTTTTGCTTGAGTAGGCTCGATCGATTCTACGGCTAATTCATCCCAATGAATTGTCCCCAATCCTCTCGCCGCCGCCCGCCTGACACTCAGTGCAAAGTCATTTTTGGCAGCATCTAATAATAAATCTAGTGCTTGAGGATCGCCAATGCCTGCTAACGCTCTCAGTGCCCAAGCTCTCGCGCCATAATTATACCCATCCAGCAGCTCTAACAATGGTCCAACAGCAGGCTTACCGATCGCAATCAGCCCTTCTACCGCAGCTACCGCCGCCCCAGGATTGTTGTAGCCCAAAACAGTAATTAGATTCGGTACAGCCGCCTCTAGCCGCGCCTCAGCTAACTTCTCAACAGCTTCAATCATTTGAGTAGATGAAGCCGCCTCCGCAATAGCCGAAAGCAATGTCTTGAGTAAGTCAGGATCGCTCATTTAGATGTTGGATTTTGCCGATGATTCTAACCCCATCTTACCAAAAATCATGGGTCTAAAGCCCTCTCCTAAAACCTCTGTTATCAACTATCAATTATCAATTATCTACAGGTACTCACAGGCAAAAAATTACCCCCAAGTTATTTCCTATTACCAACGAAATCGCAAGCAGCGGGAGATAACTTCAGGGGATAACGATAAACTAGCTACTAGCTCAAGGAGTTAATTGCATAGTCGATGTAGGAATTAGCTTCTACCGCAGCATCGCCAGCCAAACCGTGGTTTGATTTGATGTACTTGAGAGCTTCAATATACCAGCTAGGGGATAGATCAAAAGTTTTGTTGATTTCAGCTAAACCACCCAAGAGGTAGTCATCCATTGGGCCAGTACCGCCAACTACACAGCAGTAAGTAACCATGCGGAGGTAGTAACCGATGTCACGCACACACTTTGCTTTACCAGTAGCGGTAGCCGCAAAGTTAGGACCCGACATGGTAGTGGTGTAGGGAAATTTTTGGTAAACAGCATTTGCTGCACCATTTGCCAAAGATTCAGCATTTGCTGTCAAGCCTTTAGCAGCAGTTAAGCTAGCAGTGGCTTGGCGAAAGCGACCGAATGCAACTTGAATTTCGGTACTGCTCAAAAAGCGACCTTGGGAATCCGCAGTAGCGACTGCTTCGGTTAATGGAGTTTTCATGATTTTTCGATCCTAAATTGAATGGTTTACAAATTTTCAAGTTAGTAGACAGTTGTTAGTTGAGCGTGTTGGGTTTCATTCTTCAACCCAACCTACAGATCTATACCTAACTAATAATTTAGCTATCAACTATCAACTATCAACTATCAACTATCAACTACTAACTACCCTACTGATGCTGCTGCCCGATCAAAATAACCAGCAACTTCAGAAGTCAACGCGCTACAATCGCCGTTGGTGATGTTGGCTTTGTCAGACATGATCGCAATTGCTGCATCTTTCATTTTGGAGACACCAGCAGCTACGGATGAGCCTGGAGTACCTAGCGCGAGGTAAGTTTCACGTAAACCATTCAAACAACGATCGTCGAGGACGGAAGCGTCACCTGCGAAGATTGCATAAGTTACATAACGAAGAATGATTTCCATGTCCCGCAAACAAGCTGCCATCCGGCGGCTAGTGTAAGCGTTTCCACCTGGAGCAATCAAGTTTGGTTGGTCAGCAAATAGGCTCCGAGCTGCATTTGCAACGATAGTGGAGGAGTTGCTAGTGATCCGGTTAACGGTATCCATGCGTTTGTTGCCATCGGCTACCATTGCAGCCAAAGCGTCTAATTGTCCAGCACTCAGGTATTGACCTTGAGCATCTGCTTGTGCAACAACTTTAGAGAATCCGTCTAGCATATATTTAATCCTTTTATCCGTTTAAAGTTTTAGTGTCAAATTTATGTACTGGAGTTGCACCCTGTGGGTAACACAGCAAATAAATTTGTAAGAACTCGCGCACTAATATGAGAGCTGAACAGGTCTAGCTCTATTTTGCACGGAGCTACTCTCTTATAACTAATATTAACTATTATGTTAAGTTTATACAATGTTATGCAGGCTCTTTTTCACTCCTTCCTCATTTTTGTCACAAACGTTAACACTCGCTTAATATTAGGCTGTGGAAGCAATTACTGGTGCGGTATTAACATTACTTGTTTCGGCTATCTACAGAAAGATTTCAGCTTTCGACCAATTTTCGCTCCAAGTCGAATAAAAATCCGTGAATGTATTCTTCAGTCCACTCTTCACCGTAAAATCTCTTTAACATTCCTCGCGCGGGATCTTTTTCGGAGCGATACCGCACATATCGCAGTTGTGCTTGCTTGATCTCTTCCAACCGTTGTGGATCGGTAATTGGCTCGGCTCGATCAACAAAATCCAGGTAAGCTTTGAGATAGTCTTTAAATGCGCCAAATACATGGGTTTCCACTGCTTCTATCTCTGAAGGACGAGTCCAGAGGAAGGCTGGCGAGAAAAATGCCTTTGCTTCTTCAGGGAAATCACCACCCCAAGGTAGATGCTGCTGATACTCCTGAAACATCGGTAAAATCGGTGTGGTGTAACGCTCTTGATATGCTGGCTCATTCCAGAATAATGGCTGCATATCGATCGCAATCAAATGTCCACCTGGCAGAGTAACTAGATCTGCCCCAAAGAAAGGTAAATCGTAGTTGAGAGCTGGGAAAATTACAAAATTGAGAACTTGCAGAGATTGTCCCCCTTGGACGTGTGCAGCTCGAATTTGCCGCAGTTTAGGAGATTGGAAGCCGTAACTGGTTGTCAGAACTTCTACTTGCTTATCACCTTTCCCCGTCATCGCACGATTGCGATCAAATCCAGTCGGAATCGGGTAATCATCGATCTCTAATCGTGATTTAACATATTCAATGCCGTAGTCGAGGAAAGGCTGGTAGAGCGTCATTTTTTAGGAGATGGGGCGTAGGTATTTTTGGATCTGTAGGGGCGGGTTTATGCTACAAAATGTCGATTATACCGAGCAATATCAACAAAACCCGCCCTTCCCAATAAGACATCCCAATTGGGTTCTACACAACCGCCAAGGGTACAGAGTCTTCAAACAAGAACTCATGTAGGAAGCGTTCTGACCATTCATGTCCGAAATAGCTACTAAATAGTCCTGAAGCGGGGTCGCGTTCTGCGCTGTAGCAATCGTAGTCTTTTTGAGCTTTGACGATGCGTTGGATATCTGAAGGATCTGTGAGCGGTTCGGCTCGATCGATCATCTGCCAATATAGATCTAGATAATCCTTGAATGCTGCTAGCAGTCTCGTCGAGACGGTTTCAGGATCGGTCTTGGCAAACAGTAGGTACTTGGAGAAATATTGATTGGAATCGTAAAATTTCATCTCTAGATCTTGGGATAGATCTGGATATCGATCGTGCAGAAATTTCAACGGCTCGATATACTTCTTCTGATATGCTTCATCTTGAAAAAGCGGCTGAAAGTCTAGCACTACTAGGTTTTTGACTTTGCCAAATGAAAGGAAATCCAAGCCTAACAGTGGTAAATCATAATGGTGATCGGGATAAATTACGCAGTTAAAAATCTGCGAACTTACACCAGCATCAATGTATGTGTACCGAATTTTGCGTAGCTGGGGACATTGATAAGACCAGCTTTGAATCGTTGCGGGACTTTTGCCACGCTCGCTGACATTTAATTCCAAACCAGCCGGAATTTCTCGCGGCTGCAAGTCAAACTTGGCGGTCAGTTCGCGTTCTAAGTGGTTTAAAAATGGCTTGTACATGAAGCTTGGCTCCGATCGATCCCCCTTACGATAGCAGCCTTTTATAGATGTCTGTTCGCAATTCTGAAGACAAGGCAACAAATTTTAATAATTAGGGAATAGGGCTATCTCCGTTTGACGGTGGCGGAGTTGGCACGCAAGAGTGGTAGACAGCCGCCGATGAGAAAGCCGATGGCGACTGCACCAGCTAATACTAGCCCCCAAGGTAGATCGATCAATTTCCACACTACAAAATTAATGCTGACTAAGCTAGCATTCTGGACTGAGATGAGGGCTATTAGGATGATCCAGATAGCGGTAATCGTCGAAATAACTAAATTTGTCATCAGAAAATTGGGTATATCTGGATTGGTGCGTTAGGCTTGCAACCTAACACACCCTACGAATCTATCCTTTATTTTAGAGCTTCGATCGCCGTTTCCATCGTCGAGGCTAATTTCTGCAACTGTTCGGCAGAATGAGTTTCTAGATAAACGCGAATCAACGGCTCGGTACCGGAGGCGCGGAGTAGCACCCAACCACCATCGGCGAGATAGAATTTCACCCCATCTTTGCGACCAACTTCTTTCACATCAATCCCCGCGATACTTGTGGGTGGATGTTCGGTATAAGTTTTCATTACCGCTAGCTTGTGATCATTATCTAGATGTAAGTCTAGACGACGGTTAAATAATGGCCCACCAGCTTCGGCGATGACCTCTGCTACCATTTGGCTCAATGGTTTGCCTTCATACGCGATCGCTTCGGCAATTAGCATATCAGCCAGGATGCCATCT
>JAJAYU010000152.1 GCA_026786125.1 Chamaesiphon sp. | reverse complement strand
TGAGTATGCCTGTGCCAGCGTTGGTTTAGGTGGGGGAAGTTGGGAGTCAGATTTCGCCCTGCTCTATGCACCCTCCAGAATAACTGGAGGGGTGTGTTGGGTTGTCTCCTGAAGGAGAGGCTCCGCCAACATTCTTCTGCTTGGTGCGCTTCCATGGTCGGGGAACCCGACCTACAGATCTGTTAATTATCAATTATTAATTAACTAGCGTATCCACCGTTCCGAATCAGATCGTCAGGGCGGAGATTGGAAATGAAACTCCGGAAGGCTTGACGCTCTTGTTCATCGGCATCTCGATCGACTGGAATAGACGCATCAGCAATTACTTCTTCGATCACCCAAATCGGTGCTTTAGTCCGAATCGCGATGGCAATCGCGTCACTAGGACGAGCATCGATCTCTTTGAATGTGCCGTTATTGTTAATCACGATCGATGCATAGAAAGTATTGTCTTGCAACGAATTAATTGTGATCCGATCAACTTTAATATCACAACTATCGAAGATATTGACTAGGAGGTCGTGAGTAAAAGGTCTAGGTGGTGTTTGCTTCTCTAAAGCATTGACGATCGCCTTGGCTTGCTCCTGACTGATATAAATTGGTAAAGCACGACGATCGGCAGCGTCTTTGAGTAAGATAATTGGACTCCGAGATACAGCGTCTAATGCAATCCCTGCTACTTTCATTTCGATCATGGTGATTCTTTTGTCGTTATTTACTGAGGGGGAACTGAGAACGTTAAAATTTAAAATAAAAGTTGAAATCTTATTATTTAGTCTAACAAGCTTAAACCCCTAATGATTTGGGCAGCTATGTATCAAGGATGGCTTACGAAACACTCGATCGATAAAAGTAATTTGACTGAAAAAAGATGTTTACAGGACTAGTCCAATCGCTGGGAAATTTGCGCCTTTTGACTGAGGACAGGTTAGAAGTTTTATGCACTTCTTTAGGTACAGAGCTAATCTTAACTGATTTAGCTATTGGTGATAGTGTAGCGGTAGATGGAGCATGTTTGACAGTAGAACAAATATTGCCACAAGGATTCATTGCTACTGTTTCACCCGAGACTTTAGATCGTACAACGATCGGGCAAAAAAATCGCACTTCTACTATTGTAAATTTGGAGACATCTCTGCGCGTTGGAGGCAAAATCGGCGGACATTTTGTGACTGGACATATTGACGGGATCGGTAGATTGATCAGCTCGAAGGCAACAGCTACTTCTTGGGAGCTAAAGTTTGGGGCACCACAATCCCTCACGGAACAGTGGTCGAGCTATCTCAGCCGTTATTTAGTCTCCAAAGGTAGTATCGCAGTGAATGGGATCAGTTTGACGATCGCTGATTGCGATCCGGCTGGAAACTGGTTCACCGTTGCGGTTATTCCCCATACCTATGCAGAAACCAATCTCTCTCAACTTCAGCCGGATACCTGGGTGAATTTAGAAGCAGATATTTTGGGTAAATATGTCGAAAAATTAATGTTACCTCAACACCCTAGTTCCAGACAGCGGGAGATGATTACACCTGATTTCTTAGCTGCAAATGGGTATTGAATGAGCGCGTAGATTAATTTGAATCAATCTACTGGCATCGCCCTCCAGATATTCCGCAATCCCAAGTATCTAAATAGTCCCAATTCCGATCGCTAACGATATAATTAAGTAGTCAATACATACTACCCACAACCATTTGGAGCTGAGATGACGATCGCTACCAGAACATCACCGATCGAAGTTACCATTGGTAAAGGAGATGTCCGCACCATCCAGCGTGGAAAAACCTGGGCGCAATTCGAGTATCTGCAAAAGGGGTTCGAGCATACTCGTGGGATCAAGTTTTTTTATTACAATGGCACAATCGAAATTCTCATGCCAGGTGTAGTACATGAATTGTTTAAGAAGATTATTGCAATTTTAATTGAGGTTTTTTTATTAGATCGCAGTATTGAGTTTGAGCCAACTGGATCGATGACTCAAAAGCGGGATGGGATCGCGGCGGCTGAAGCAGATGAATCCTATGAGATTCAAGGATCCAAGCTTTGCGTTGAGATTAATTTTACTAGTGGTGATGAATCCAAACTGAATTGCTATCAAGAATTAGAAATTGATGAAGTCTGGTTTTGGGAAGATGGTGTACTAGCCGTCTACCATCTTCAATCTGAAGGCTATCAACGAGTAAGTAGCAGTCAGATTCCAGCACTTGCCTTGATCGATCTAGGAATCATGGCGCAGTGTATTTTGATTGGAGAAACTTCTCGAATCGAAGCTGTCAAAATATTTCGCCAAGCACATCCCCATCAGACTGATACTTTAACCATCTAAGAACTCTACTAACGCCGTTAACTTATCCCAACCTACACCGCTATTCATCACCGTTTGAGCGATCGCAATTCCTGCTTGATGCGCCCCCATCGGGACAATTCCCGCTACTTGTAGTGCCAACCCCGCATTGAGCGCGACCACATCTTGCTGAATCGAACTGCCCTTGCCCTGTAAGATCGCGGTTAGAATCGCTGCATTGTCAGCAACCCCACCACCTCTGAGTGCAGTAATTGGTGCAGGTGTAAGCCCTAATTCGATCGGATCGATACTAGAAAGTTTCACCGCTCCATTAGTCAAAATCGCCAAGTCTGTCAGATCGCCCAAACCCGCCTCGTCCAAACGTTCCCGTCCATGTACAATGATCGCCTGTTGAGTCCCCAAAATCCCTGCGGCGGTGGCAATAGTCTCCAGTAGGTGAGGTGAACCGCTACCAATTACCTGTCCCGTCGGGCGGAGCGGATTGATCAGGGGACCGAGCAGATTGAATACTGTCCGAATCTTCAATTCTTGGCGTAAGGGTGCGACAGCCTTCATTGCAGGATGCCAACCCGCCGCAAATAGGAACGTAATTCCCACTTCGTCCAAAGCTGCCTTGACTCGATCGGGTGGAGCCATCAATTTTACACCCAGAGCCTCTAATACGTCCGCTGAACCGACGGGACTAGATGCTGACCTACTACCATGTTTTGCTACTTTCACCCCCGCTGCTGCGGCGACAAATGCTGCTGCGGTGGAGATATTGAACGTTGATGCACCGTCGCCACCTGTGCCACAGGTATCAATTACTGGCACAGTATGATCGATCGTCGGAGCTTGCAATACTTTGGCCATCCCAGCCAATTCGGGCGCGGTGATTTTTTTTACTTCCAGTGCAATTAAAATTGCCCCAGATAGGACGGGAGAGATCTCTCCTTTTAGCCAGCCTTGCATCAGTGTGGTGGCTTGTTGTTGGCTCAGGGATTGCTTGTCTAGCAGTTGTTGGAGTAGCTGCGACCAATTAGTGGATTCAGTGGGGATGGCGGATGCGCTCATAGATTTGGACATAATACTAGCAATTAGATTATCCTCCACTAGGGGAGTAAATGCGATCAAAGGCTAAATCTTTCCAGTTAACACGAAGATCGACGATCGACAGAATGTGATATATCAAGTTAAACTAAGTCTAGCTAAGTAAATATCCTACTGTCGCAAACAGAGACTGAGATTATCACCGATCCAGATAATTTAATATTTGTCAGTGCGGCTACAGCCTGGGAAATTGCCGTCAAAAAGATGATTGGTAAGCTAGAAGCCCCAGATGATTTGCCCACAGCATTGGCTGCAAATAACTTTTTGGAGTTGCCGATCACGATCAAGCATAGCCAGAAATTGTATCATTTACCATTGCATCATCAAGATCCTTTCGATCGGATCATGATATCGCAAGCGATATCCGAAGGCTTAATTTTAATGACTAGAGATGCACAGATAGCTCTCTACGACATTAGAATTATTTAACTCGTAAAAGCTATGTTTGTCGTTAGTAGCTCTGGTTATATGATCCAAATATTTGATCGAGAGTACAGCAGACCCAGCTATAATTGTTGTACATGCCATACAGGTAATATCAAATGTTAACAGTCAGATTAGATCCTGAAACTGAACAAAAGTTAGCTGATATCATTGCCCATGAACGGGATGTTAACCGCAGCTCTCTGGTTAAACGCCTAATTTTGGAACGGTGGTTGACGCTCAATCTCGACAATACTTTTGTCGAAAGACGGGGCGGACATCCTCAACATCTTTTGCAAGATGCACCCCCCGATTTATCCGAACGCTCGACCCGAAAACAAGCGATTTCTGACTATCTCAAGCAGCGACATTCATGATTTATCCGCCGATTATCCTGATCGATAGTGGGATCTTAACGGCTTATTATAGTGCTGCTGATAATTATCATCTCCAAGTTTGTCGCTTCTTGGAAAACTGCACCAGTCGGTTGATCACTACTCATAGCTGTGTAACGGAAGTTATGTGGTTACTTAGTTCAAATTGGCGTACTCAAAATGAATTTCTGTTAGATATCGCCAAGGAGCTTTATGAGTGTGTGCCGCTATTGCCGCAAGACTTTACTCGAATTGCGGAACTAAATGCTCAATATGCAGATTTGCCAGGAGATTTTGCAGATTTGAGTTTAGTTGCCATTTCGGAGCGGTTAAATATTGGCACGATTGCAACTCTAGATAGTGATTTCGATATTTACCGACGTTATCGGAAACAACCATTTGAGCGAATTTTTATTCCAAAATAAGATTGGATAATCCCCACATATCCTACAATATTTACCCACCACCCACCCACACTCATGACATCCCCCTTCACTACTGCTGAAATTGCTGCTCAAGGCATCAAACCTAATGAATACATCGAAATAGTCGATCAACTCGGCAGACATCCCAACAAAGCCGAATTAGGCATGTTTGGGGTGATGTGGTCGGAACACTGTTGCTATAAGAATTCCCGTCCGCTCCTGAGCCAATTCCCTACTACAGGTAAGCGTGTGCTTGTCGGCCCAGGTGAGAATGCTGGGGTGATCGATCTTGGCGATGGACTCCAACTCGCTTTCAAAATCGAATCTCATAATCACCCCTCGGCTGTCGAGCCATTCCAAGGCGCGGCGACGGGCGTTGGTGGGATTCTGCGAGATATTTTCACGATGGGGGCGCGTCCCATTGCGATTCTCAATTCGCTTCGATTTGGCGATCTCAAAGATGCCAAAACTCGGCGGTTATTTACGGGTGTGGTTGCGGGGATTTCTCACTATGGGAATTGTCTAATTGGAACTGAAACCTTTATTTGGAGAGATACGCAGGGTATTCATTTTGATACGATCGGGAATTTTGTCACTACCCATTTACCTGCGGGTGCAGATACTTTAGAACTCTCGCCTGGGATCGAAACTCTGTCAGTAGATCCTAAAACCAACCGCAGTAGTTGGCAACCCGTCAGTCGGATTTTCAAGCGTCAAACTGACACGCTGATCAATATTCGCACTTCCCTCGGACGCACCCTGACAGTCACGCCGGATCATCCAATGTTGCGGATTGAGGCTGAAAACAAAGTGCGAATTCGTTACGCCCAAACCCTGCGCGTTGGTGACGATTTGCCGATTATTCAGAAGTTACCAGAGACTGCGGGACAGGCGCAGACACTCGATTTAATTGATGCAATCGATGCCAATCTCCACGCTGACAAAGATCTCTGTATCGCCCTCCCCGACTCATGGCAACCGACAGATCTGATTCGCACCACCCTAGAATTATTTGAACCATCGATTCAAAAACGCAATCATTATCTCAACACCAAAACATTCCCACTCGATCGATTCCTCAGTCTCGAACAGCTTTTAGGATTAGAACAAGTCCTCAATTTCTCCCGTGCAGATCTCAAAATTGGGCAACACGGCAAGGAAGACTGGATTCCCGTTTTGATTCAACCAACCGCCGCTTTTGCCCGTCTGCTGGGCTATTTTATTGCGGCTGGTAACGTCTCCCCGTCAGGTAATATTTATCGAATTTTCTTTAACTTTACCCACACCGAAACCGCCGCAGCTACAGATGCGATCGAAATTCTCCAAAGTCTGGGCATTCCCGCCAATTCGCAACAGCGGACATCGGGGATGGCGGTTTGCGTTTCCTCCTGGCTCTTGGGTTATCTATTCACCCAGGGATGGCAATGTGGTAACGAATCCACCCACAAACGCATCCCTGATTTCGTCTGGGATTGGAGTGCGGAACTTCAGCAACAATTGCTCAAGAGTCTAATTCGGAATAATCCGACTATTCCTAATCCCACAGGTGGAGCTGCTCAGGACAAAATTTTCTGTTCTACTTCTAGCCGTCAATTATTCGATCAAATTCTGCTCCTGCTGCAACATCAAGGCATTAATCCCCAAGTTCATCATCGCCCCGCATCCGTTGGACTAATTAAGGGACGCGAATTTCACTACGCAGCCCTATGGCAAATTGAAGTTCGCCGTGATTGGAACCGCACTTCGGCTCATTTCGACTCATTTCGGCTCCGCTCAATGCAAGCCGCTCAATGCAAGCCGCTCAGTGCAAGAAGTTTATCATCAACCCAAACCCAGACAAATCGCCTCGAAGTTAGCGGCGGTTCGGCTACGCTCACTGCTAGCGTAACCAGCGTTAACATGATCGGAACGGTCAAAATTCAGAACATTTCCACTCATAATGTGGAAACTTGCGATGTCTACGATGTGGAAGTCGATCATACTCATCTATTCGTCACCAGCGGCGGGATTATCACCCACAACTGCGTCGGCGTTCCCACTGTTGGCGGTGAGGTTTATTTTGACCCCGCTTACTCTGGAAATCCCTTAGTTAATGCGATGGCATTGGGATTGATGGAAACCGACACCATCGTCAAATCCGGTGCGTCGGGAATTGGGAATCCTGTCCTCTATGTTGGCTCAACTACTGGGCGCGATGGCATGGGTGGCGCGAGTTTCGCCAGTGCCGAATTGACTGCCGAATCGATCGATAATCGTCCCGCTGTCCAAGTTGGCGATCCCTTCCTCGAAAAATCCCTAATTGAAGCCTGTCTCGAAGCCTTCAAAACAGGCGCAGTCGTCGCCGCCCAAGATATGGGAGCCGCTGGTATCACCTGCTCCTGTGCGGAAATGTCGGCTAAAGGTGGTGTGGGCGTGGAATTTAATCTCGATCTCGTCCCCGCCCGCGAACCTGGCATGGTGCCTTACGAGTACCTCTTATCCGAATCCCAAGAACGGATGCTATTCGTCGCCCATAAAGGACGGGAACAGGAATTGATCGATATCTTCGAGCGGTGGGGGCTTCATGCCGTCGTCGCTGGTACCGTAATCGAGGAGCCAATCGTGCGGATTCTGTGGCAAGGATTGATCGCTGCCGAAGTCCCCGCTACCGCCCTGGCAGATAACACCCCGATTTATAAGCGGGAAGTGATGGCAGAGACTCCAGAGTATGCCCAAACAGCCTGGGCATGGACACCAGACCAATTACCCCCAGCCACGGCTCAGGGCATCGAAATCAACAGCAAATCTCACAGTTGGAATGATGTGCTATTGACCCTGTTGGATACACCTTCGATCGCCTCCAAACGCTGGGTCTACCGTCAATACGACCACCAAGTCCAAAATAACACTGTCCTGCTCCCAGGTGGCGGCGATGCCGCAGTCATCCGCATTCGCCCCTTAGAGCCGATCCAAGGTCGCCAATCCACAGTTAATAACCCTAACCTCGGCGTAGCCGCCACCGTAGACTGCAACCCCCGTTACGTCTACCTCAACCCCTATGAAGGCGCGAAAATCGTCGTCGCTGAAGCCGCCCGGAACCTGAGCTGCGTCGGAGCTGAACCTGTTGCAGTGACTGACAATCTCAACTTCGGTAGCCCCGAAAAACCGATCGGCTATTGGCAACTCGCCAATGCTTGCAAGGGTTTATCCGAAGCGTGTAGCGCATTTGACACCCCCGTTACTGGTGGGAATGTCTCCCTCTATAACGAAACTTTCGATCCAAACGGAAATCCTGTCCCGATTTACCCCACACCAGTAGTTGGGATGATCGGAATTGTCGATGATATTACCAAGATCTGCGGTCAAGGTTGGCAAAATAGTGGCGATCAAATTTACCTCATGGGTGTACCGACAACTCCAGGGTACCCACAAGGGGCACCCCTACAGGTTACGTTAGGTGCATCGGAATATCTGGCAATGCTGCATAAAACCGTTGCTGGACAACCTCCAACGGTGAATTTTGACCTCGAACTCAAAGTTAAAGCTGCTTGTCGTCATGGTATTCGTCAAGGCTGTATAAAATCAGCCCACGACTCCGCTGAAGGTGGTTTAGCTGTGGCTCTGGCTGAATGTTGTATCTCTGGGAATAAGGGTGCAGCAATTAGTATCGGCTCGATCGATAGCCGTTGGGATACTGTGTTATTTGGTGAAGGCGGCGCGAGAATTATCGTCTCGATCGATCCTACCTATCAAGCTGAATTCGAGGCTTATTTAGGTACACATGTTACTGATGCTTGGCAATATCTAGGTGCGGTTGGTACTGCTGATGACCATTTTCAAGTAACTGCTGAAACTGGCTTAATCGATCTAGATATCGCCGCAATTACCGAAACGTGGGCAACGGCGATCGAGCGTCGTTTGGATGTTTAACATGCTAATTGCCTAGCTTTAGTAACCAGAACCCCGACTTTTTCAAACAGTTGGGGTTCTTACCTCTCTAGAATATTAGTTGTTTCTTACACCGAGCGTGCAGGTACTAATGCACTCTATGATCATCTTAACGATATCAAATAAATTGGTCACAAGATCGAGCAAAAGAAGCTTGATGAATAGCAACAGTTATTAATTCTCAGCCGTAACTGTTGATAAAACTACTTCAGGGATAATTGCTGGCGTGGATTTCTTGACTTTGAGGAGCTTGGTGTCAAAGGTTAACACCCGATCGATACAATCAACAAAAATCGTATCACCTTCGCCAAAAGTAGTTTCGAGAATTTTGGTCGCGATCGGATTCTGCAACTCCCTTTGAATGGCGCGTTTCAATGGTCGGGCACCATAAATTGGATCGTATCCGACATCGGCGAGATAGTCTTGGGCAGCAGAGGTAAGTTGGATCTTGATTTTTTGATCGGCCAACATCCGTTCGATTTGGTGAATTTGAATCGTCACGATTTGCCGTAGCTCAGTTTTCTTGAGCGGTTCAAAGATCGTCAATTCGTCGATCCGATTGATAAATTCTGGACGGAAATGCAAGCGCAAGGTATTGGTAACTTGCTCGCGGAGATCGTTGGTTTGAGTATTATCGCGATCTGGATTGAGTAAGGTATTGATAATCTGGTCGCTGGCAATATTACTGGTCATCACGATTACTGTATTGCAAAAGCTGACGGTTTTGCCTTTAGAATCAGTAATTCGGCCATCGTCTAGCACTTGCAAGAGGATATTAAAAACATCGGGATGGGCTTTTTCGATTTCGTCTAATAGCACTACCGAATAGGGATGACGACGGACGGCTTCGGTTAGTTGACCACCATCCTCATGTCCGACGTATCCAGGTGGGGCACCGATGAGACGGGATACGGCATGTTTCTCCATATATTCGGACATATCCAGTCGCACCATTGCTTCATCGCTATCGAATAAAAATTCG
>JAJAYU010000151.1 GCA_026786125.1 Chamaesiphon sp. | reverse complement strand
TGCTCAGCACCCCCTCAACTAAACAAGACAAGAAAGCCTTTTCTAAGTTTCGCAGTACTAGTGAGGAGAAATCTGCTAAATTGCTTTGTGCTGCTGCTTCCCACAGAAATTGGATCAACTTTTTGAGGCTCAGTCCTAACTCGTGAGTTAGGTCGATGCTGGGAATAAATACTACGGGTTGTTTCAAAGATCGATCCAACAACTTAACGACAGCCGTATTGATTGACTTAAGATCGATAGAAATCAATAACGCTTCCCCTGTATCGCTAGCAATACTCTCCAACCTTTGACCTGGACTAATAATCGTGGCGGTATCGAGCGAACAACACAATGAATGGTCTAGATCGATCTTCTGATCTAATGAACCTGCTAGGACAATATAGATGATGTAGCGATCTTCTATTACCTCTTGCTCTAGTTTAAATGCGCCTTGCCACTGGATCCTGATTAGATCTAAATTGCTCGTACTGAGCAGATCTGTATCGAAGCGGCAATCTGTGAGCGAATCTTGCGGACTGATCCGGTGAGCACCGATGACGTTTGTCAGCACTTCTTGGATTCTTGTCTGACTAGAATTAGGTACTACGTGAAGACTAGACTCACGATCTTCGCTACGTTGGCGACGATGATAAGCTGGTGTTCGAGTCTCTTTCCCTTCTCTCCGAGAGGCTATTGCTGGAGCAAACGCTCCGCTACCGCCAACAATTTCAATCGTCCCCTGGTTCAGAATTGTGACTCTGACCGGATGCGGCGGGGGCATTGATTCCACTTCAACCTTATGTTGTTGCATCGGAAATTGTAGTAGGTGATTGTATGCCCCCACCTTTACATAATTTCTATATGACATCAATGCGACAATTGGCTTAAATGTCATCCTTATATCTTCATTTTAGTTACACTGCTTTTGACTCCTCACAAATGTGAGTATGGACAAAACATACTACCTGACTTATTTCAATTAAACCTCGACTGAGGTATATTTAAGTAATCATATTAATTTAACGTATAAAATCATACAGTTAATTTCTGTGACTTTAACGGCTAGTCAAATGACGTATTGAGGGTCTGCATTGCTTGCAGAGCAAAGGATGCAGGTGATAGCGCATTTGGACTGGTACAGATTTGAGTAGGTTCTATTGAGCGGAATGATAGAATGTAAACAGTCAAAGAACTAATTAAAATTAACAACCAAGGTTGTTAATCCCGTCTCAACAGCAAAACCCTCTTTGCTTAATTAACTTCCCTATTCCCCTCTCCCCTCATGCCAAACCGAATTGCCACAGTCCATCGTCAAACTGGTGAAACTGATGTCACAGTCACGATCGATCTCGATGGTACTGGCACCTGTCACGCCCAGACAGGGATTCCCTTTCTCGATCACATGCTCCATCAGATCGCTGCCCACGGTTTATTCGATCTGCATATCGTTGCCACTGGAGACATCGAAATCGACGATCACCACACCAATGAAGATGTGGGTATTACCCTCGGTATGGCTCTAGGGCAAGCTCTCGGCGATCGCAAAGGTATCGTCCGCTTTGGGCATTTTGTCGCGCCCCTCGATGAAGCTCTCATCCAAATTGCCCTTGATTTTTCGGGTCGTCCTCACCTTAGTTATGGATTGAACATTCCCACCCAGCGTGTTGGTACCTATGACACCCAGCTAGTGCGCGAATTCTTTGTGGCGATCGTCAATCACAGTCTGATGACCCTCCACATTCGCCAGCTCGATGGCATCAATTCCCACCACATCATCGAAGCCACATTCAAAGCCTTTGCCAAAGCCATGCGGATGGCAACAGAGGCGGATCTGCGCCGGATGGGAACGATTCCTAGCTCGAAAGGAGTGCTTTAGGCTTTAGTAATTATTAAATATCTATGATCTTAATTATTTTCTAGATGTAGATAATCTACGATCGAGATAGTTAAATAATTTAATTATCAAGCTATATTTGCAGGGGCTTAAATTATGAAAATTCCCACCATGCTCGATCGGTTGATCGGTTACTTTTCCGATGCTGTTGCCAGAATATTTGGACTCGATCGGAATCAATATCCCAGAACTGGTGTCCAACCATTTGAAGGCGAAATCAACAAGAAAGGCGATCAATATTAGTTGTGTAAGAATTATGTTCGAGAGCACAAACATGATCTGCGTCGCCGACTTCAATTTGGATCGTCGCATGTCGGATCTGAAAATGTTTGCGTAACTCCTGACAGACTTCGGCGAGAAAACCATCACCTGATAGCCCTGACTTCACTGAAGAAGTCGGGGCTATGTTTGAGACAGATTGGCGATTGTGATTATAGTTTCAATCGCAGTTTATTTTGTCCAAGTTGTGCCATTCGACCATTGAATGCAGTTAGGTCCGATCAAAGTAGCTGTATGGGTGGCATCATCAGTAAATTGAACGCTTGCATGGGATGGAGAGGTAACATTTCCCAGTGCAGTCGGACGACTATAACGAGACATATCGACTCTGAGGGTATCACCTAATTGTTGGATCTTCGGCCCATATTTGCCCTCATATTTCCAACTTCCCGCAAATTGAGTCGCTTGCCAAACAGTGCTATTATTCCAACTGATCTTGCCCTGACCATCTAAAGTACCTACAAAAGTTCCATCATCGGGGAAAGTGACTTGTAGTTGAGTGGAACTGAGCATCCGTCCGGTTGCAGTTGGTCTGCGGAAGGCTGACATATTAACTGTAACTAGATCGCCCCGCAAAACTACAGGAATGCCTTTGCCGGAATAAAACCAGGTACCATTTATTGGCGAACAAGCCCCGACTCTAGCAATTCTGACAGATGGGAGCGAGTTGATTGATTGACTATTGGGAGAGACGGCTGTGCTGGGCTGAGATGTAGTTGCCAAAGCTAGTGCCATCAAAGTTACTCCACCAAAAATAGCATGACGAATCTTCATAATATTCACCTAATAATTGCTCATTAATTTAGACGTTTTACGCCCATAGTAATAACAACAATAACAAAAATAAACATTTCGGAAGTTCAGAGTTTTTTATTATATTACGGCTGGGAACATTTATCTTTTATAAATAGTCAAACAGGGCTTTTGACCTTTACTTACTAAAATTCAATCCCTGGTTGTGCTTTGATTCCTTGTTCTCTAAAAGGATGTTTAATCATCGTCATTTCGGTGACTAAATCGGCAATATCAATTAGACTTTGGGGCGCACCTCTACCAGTGAGGATCACATGGGAAAATTCGGGCTTTTGGGCTAATCCGGCGATGACGACTTCGGGGCTGAGATAGCCTAATTTGAGAGCGATATTTACTTCATCTAATAATACCAATTGATACTCAGGATCGATGATGTAGCTCAATGCCTGTTCCCAGGCACGTTCGGCAGTAGCAATATCTCGATCGCGATCCTGAGTATCCCAAGTAAACCCTTCCCCCATCGCCTGAAATACTAATTGGTCGCCAAACCGCTCTAGCACCGCTTTCTCGGCAGGCTCCCAAGCACCCTTGATGAATTGAACGATCGCCACTTTATAGCCATGTCCAAGCGATCGTAGCACCATTCCCAGTGCCGCAGTGGTTTTCCCTTTGCCTGTGCCCGTATTGACGATAATTAAGCCTTTTTTGTCGATCGATTTATCAATCTTCTCCGCCTGTACCTGCTGCCGCCGCTGCATTTTTTGTTTATATTGTTCGTCAGTTAGGTTTGTCATTTAGATAAAATTAATAGTGAATAGTAGTCCAAAGTGTATAATTACTTCGTGTTGACACTTACATCTATAACTATCAACTATTTTCCTGCGGAAAGGCTTCACCAACAACTATCAACTAATTAACTGTGCCATCTGGACGTACACACGATCGAGTGACCCTATGGAGCTTACCCTTCATTGCTGGTGGGACACTGTACGCGACTGCCCGTGCTGATTTAGCATTTTGGGTATCGGGTGGTTTTTTGGTGAGTGGGCTGATTTTTGGGCCAGATTTGGATTTATATTCCTTCCATTACAAACGGTGGGGCAAGTTGCGGTGGTTGTGGAAACCTTACCAAAAGGCAATTAAACATCGATCGATCTGGTCACATGGGCCGATTATTGGGACGGTGGGGCGGATCTTATATTTGGGTTTGTGGGTAGGATTGGTCGGTTTATTTTATCTGGGTATCGCACATCTGGCTGGAGCCAAGACATATACTGGACAGCAGTTAATCGGAATTGTGAAACATTCGATCGAATCTAATTTTCCAGTCTATCTAGCGACCTTTTGTGGACTAGAATTGGGGGCGATGAGCCACTATTCCAGTGATTGGTTTGTATCCAGATACAAACGATCTCCATTCCGCAATCTTTTTGCTGCTAGTTCAAATCCCAAAACATCATCTAGACCAAAAAAATCACCTGTTAAACAGACCAGGCGATCAAGAATTAGATAGAAATTTAGAGTAGGTATTACTTCTCCTCCGAAATATTTGTGTTATTTGCTAATCGATGATCTTCTAACGGGAGAAAAGTATCATCAAATCTTAAGGCATAATATAGGTAAGACTTTTGGAGCATGTCGCAAATGGTTCAAACCCCAGTTAGACAGATTACCCTAGAAGAGTTTTTGGCTCTGCCAGATACTAAGCCTGCTAGTGAGTACATCGACGGTGAAATTATTCAGAAACCTATGCCACAAGGACAACATAGTATTCTTCAAATCGAACTCGGTATGGAGATCAATTTAGCCTTGAGACGTAAAGGACTTGCTACGGCATTTTCTGAGTTGCGTTGTACTTTTGGTGGTCGTTCGGTTGTACCCGATCTGACTGTGTTTGAAGACGATAGAATTCCCAGTAATGAAGATGGAGACATTGAAAATGTCTTCAGAATTCCTCCTGATTGGACAATAGAAATACTTTCCCCAGATCAAAGTACTACCAGAGTACTAAAAAATATTAATCACTGTTTAGCACATGGTACTCAAATGGGGTGGCTAATAGATCCTGCTGATCGATCTGTATTGATCTGTATGCCAGATCGCAATCTCCAAATTCTTGATGAACACAGCACTATTCTACCAGTACCAGCATTTGCAAGATCGGTTCAGCTAACCGTAGAGCAGTTATTTAGTTGGGTCAAGAAAAAGATTTAAACTATTTTTCAGAGAACCATCAGGTTCGCAGTTCTCATCCAACCAAAAAACATTGCTCGTCAAATGTTGGTGGGCAATGCCCAAACTACGAGATATTTGATGTGATTATAAGTAAAAAAAATGCCCGCTGAACGGGCAATAAAGTCACAAATTTAGATCGTAATTAAAGATCGTAGACTAGACAATCTGCAACACCTCACCCTTGATCATCCGCTTCGCAGCATCGAGTATCGCTTCTTCCAGGTTTGGTTTGATGAAGTAGCCACTGGCACCGAGTTGGGCGGCGATTTGGCGATGTCGATCGCTACCACGGGAGGTGAGCATGGCAACTGGTACCTTGCTGAGAGAGGCATCTTTTTGGACACGGGAGAGGAATTCCAATCCATCCATGCGGGGCATTTCGATATCGCAGAAGACGATATCGCAGGGTAGACCAGCTCTGAGTTTGTCCCAGGCTTCTTGACCATCGCGGGCTTGTTCGACGCGATAGCCAGCCCGTTTGAAGGTGAGTGAGAGCAGTTCTCGGACGGTGATCGAGTCATCGACGATGAGTACCATCGATTCGGGGAGTTGGACAGTCGCAGCGGCCATTTGAGTTGTCCACTCAGTCGAGACTTTACGAGTCAGGATGCCTTTGGCGAGGTCGATTAGTTCCATCACATCAGCGATCGGAATGATTCTACCATCCCCCATTACCGTTGCTCCAGCGATACCTAGCGGCTTAGAGGCTGGCCCCTGGAGTGGTTTGATCGCGATTTCTTGGTCGCCAATAATTTTGTCTACTTGAACGGCGGTGAGATTGCCATCACTGCGGAGAATCAAGATTGAGACTAGATCAGTCTCATCTTCATTGGTTGTATAGAAATTATTCCGTGGTAACGGACGATTGAATTCCAGTAGTTCAGATAGAGGTTTGAAGGGCATCATTTCATCCCGCCAGAAGATACATGGTTGACCGTCACTATTCTTCTGAATTTGCTCAGGGCTGACATCCTGAGTATCTTCAATTCCATCCATTGGGAAGGCAATATTGCACTTATTATTGACCGCAATTAAAGCTTTGGCGATACTAAGTGCTAGTGGTAAACGAATGGTGAAAGTAGTGCCGACACCGAGTGTTGATTCAGTGGTAATTTTTCCCCGAATTTCAGTAATACTGGTGCGAACAACATCCATCCCGACACCGCGCCCAGCCAGTTCATCTGCTTGGTCTTTGGTCGAAAAACTAGGCAAGAACAGCAGATCGTAGATCTCTGGTTTGGACATTGTGGCTGCTTTTTGAGGGGTGATAATGCCTTTCTCAATTGCTTTTTGCTTGACTCGATCAATATCAATTCCGGCACCATCATCGGAGATCGAAATGATTGTTTGGTTCCCTTGATGAAGGGCACGAATCATGATTTTGCCGTCGGCTGGTTTGCCCGCAGCTTGTCTGGCTTTGATCGATTCAATCCCGTGGGCAATCGCATTATTCACCATGTGAATCAATGGATCGCTAAGGCTTTCTAGGATCACTTTATCGATGAGGGTGTCGCGCCCTTCGACGGTGAGTTCCACTTGCTTGCCGTACTTGAGACCATTATCCCGTACGCCCCGTTGTAGCCTGTCGGCGGTTTGGGCAAAGGGGATCATCCGTGATTTGGTCAAATCTTCTTGAAGTTGTCCAGTAATCTGCCGCAGGGTACGGGTGACTTCGGTACTACCATCGACGACAAACTCGATATCCGCAGTTGATTCGCGGACTCTTACAGTCAGCTCGATCATCTTTTGGGAGAGCAAGTGAATCGGCGTAAACTTGTCCATCTCTAGTGGATCGTATTCAATCCCGTTACTGTTTTCCTCACCACCGGATTGAGGAATGGAATGATTATTGCTACTATTAGCTTTCGCCTGCTGACGACTGGCAACCAGGGAGTTTTCCATCAACGATCGTTCGTAGAGATCCTGCATCCGTTTACCCACATCATTGAGCTTTTGGACTTCGGAGAGGAGTTTTTCGACGAACTGCCGCATCCGATTTTGGTCTTGCTCTAGGGTATTGCGGTTAACGACGAGTTCCCCAACTAAGTTGTTGAGATTGTCCAGATGTCGGACGGACACCCGCATGGTTTGTTCAAATGTCCGTGCTTGTTTAGCCGATTTGCGATCGGCTGATTTTGGTTTGGCGTTGTTGTCTGTTGGAACGACTGTAGCGACAGCAGCGACTGCGGCACCAGCAATGATCGCTGCTCCAGTACCCATTAATGCATCCAGATCGTCAAAATTAGACTCAAGGGCAGCGGTTGGCTCCGAATCGATCATCAGGGCATCTAGATCGTCAAACGTTGCTCCAGAGGCATCTGAGCCGATCTGCTCACCACTAAATAGTGCATCAAAATCATCCATCTCAGCGAGATTTGATTCGGGTAATTCACCTAAGATATCACCTAAATCAGTCAATTCCTGACTGGCGATATCGCTGCTAATATCCCCCAAATCGAAATCTAACTCGGACAAATCTCCAAATCCCGTAGATGGTGGATCGAGACTTAAATCTGAATCTAAGCCTAAATCAGCAAAATCA
>JAJAYU010000150.1 GCA_026786125.1 Chamaesiphon sp. | reverse complement strand
GATGCCACCAATTACAGTTAATTTATGATTGGAAGCCGCACTGTCAGGAATATTTAACAAAAAAAACAACACAAGAAAACCCCCCCATCTCCGGGCCCCCTTAACGGCCACCCCAACTGTTTATTTGTGTCGGGGTGCCTTTAATGGGTACCCTGGATCTACTTAATTATTTTCGTTTCTGACGAAACCAATCCTGTAATTGTTGACGACAATCAGATTCCAAGATGCCACCAATTACAGTTAATTTATGATTGGAAGCCGCACTGTCAGGAATATTTAACACCGTGCGGACACTGCCAGTTTTCGGATCATCAGCTCCATATACTAGCATTCCCAATCTTGCCGCCACGATCGCTCCCGCACACATGGGACAAGGTTCTAGCGTCACATATAGGGTACATTGATCGAGATGCCAACTGTTTAGATGTGCCCCCGCCGCTCGGATCGCCACAATTTCCGCGTGAGCCGTCGGATCGCGATCTCGTTCACGCCGATTTTCACCCTCAGCAATTATTTTACCTTCAGAACTAACAATAATCGCGCCAACAGGTACCTCTCCGGCATTTCCAGCATTGGTAGCTAATTTGATTGATCGAGCCATCCAATGTTGATGTAACTGAAAATCTATCTTCATTTAATTGGTGAATGGTAATATAGTTGCTCCCAGTCCCCCAGTCCCCCAGTCTCCCACTCTCATCACTGCGGTATTCCGATCTCCTCAAGCAGGAAAACCCCCTATTCGAGACTTTCTAGTGCGAGTAATATGGATATTATCCCCCTGTCAGTTCACAAAGATTGTTACAATAGTTAACAGGGCTAATTATTATAATGTTATGAATACAACCTCATCTACTCAGTCCGATGCTCCGTTTAATCAGCCAGCAGTGCCAGCCGTACCAACAGAACTAGTAGATGAGGAAGAAGTTGTCAGCTCCCGCCGAGTCAAAGAAGTGACTGACGGCACCTGGTTGCAGTACGATCCGATTGCGATCGCCCAGTACTATAGTAGTCAACCACTGAAAGTATTTGCCCGCTTCATTGGGATCTTTTTTCCGATGATTAGTTTTGCTATTGGGCTGTGGCTGGACAAAATTACCAATAGCAGCAAAAAGAATCTCGGTAAACGTGCGACCCAAATCCGCAATTTACTAACTAAATTAGGACCTGCATATATCAAAATCGGGCAAGCATTATCAACCCGCCCCGATTTAGTTCCACCACAGTTTTTAGAAGAATTAGCTCAATTACAAGACAATATTCCGGCTTTTTCTAATGAGGTTGCCTATCAATTTATCGAAGAAGAATTGGGTGACAGACCAGAAGCTATTTATGCAGAAATTAGCGATTTACCAATTGCTGCGGCTTCATTAGGACAAGTATACAAAGGCAAACTTTGGAGCGGTGAAACTGTTGCAATTAAAGTGCAACGCCCTGGTTTGGCAGATAGCATTGCCCTCGATCTACATGTGATGCGAACTCTGTGCATTTGGCTGCAAGCTAATTTCAAGCAAATTCGTAGTAATTTAGTTTCGATCGTTGATGAATTTGCCGAACGGATCTTCGAGGAAATGGATTACGAAAACGAAGGTCGTAATGCCGAAAAATTTGCTGAGTTATACGGTGGTATGCAAGATATTTATGTACCGAGTATTTACTGGCAGTACACGGGTAGAAGAGTCCTGACGATGGAATGGATTACGGGCACAAAACTTACCAACCTAGAAGCTGTAGCAGCACAGGGACTCGATGCTACTTATCTCGTAGAAGTTGGTGTTCAATGTTCGTTGCGCCAATTACTAGAGCATGGTTTCTTTCATGCCGATCCTCATCCTGCTAACTTATTAGCGATGCCTGATGGTAAGTTAGCTTACCTAGATTTTGGGATGATGAGTCAAGTTAAACCATACCAAAGATATGGTTTGGTTGAAGCGATCGTTCATTTAGTCAATCGAGATTTTGAAGGGTTGGGGCGAGATTTTGTGAAGTTAGAATTCCTCACTCCAGACACAGATTTAAGCCCGATCATTCCAGCGATTTCTCAAGTATTCAACAGCTCACTAGGTGCAGCGGGGACAAATATTGCTGACATGGATTTCAAGCGCGTCACAGATCAATTATCGGGTGTGATGTATGAGTTTCCGTTCCAAGTTCCAGCTTACTACGCATTGATCTTGCGATCGCTAGCCACCTTAGAGGGGATTGCGATTTCTGTCGATCCTGACTTTAAAGTATTGGCAAAAGCATATCCCTACGTTGCCAAAAGATTGCTCACAGATCCGGCACCGGATCTACGCAACTCCCTCAAAGAGCTATTATTTAAAGATGGTTCCTTCCGCTGGAATCGGCTCGAAAATTTATTAGCAAATGCACGAAGCAGCGACGAATATGACCTCAACCAAGTAATCGACCAAAGTTTAGAATTTATCCTATCCGATCGCGGCACATTTATCCGTGACTACCTCGCCGATGAAATTGTCCAAGGCTTAGACAATTTTGGGAATAACACACTCCAAAACGTCACCTATGCAATTCAAAAAGGAATAGGCATGAAGGTAGAATCCCCTGTTCGGAACACCCAACAGTTATCAGAAGGGCTGGGACATATCCAAAGAATTTGGGGCATCTTACAGCAGACTAAAGGCTTCGATCCAACGATTG
>JAJAYU010000149.1 GCA_026786125.1 Chamaesiphon sp. | reverse complement strand
CGCGATCATATTGACTATGCTAAACAGATCAATATTATTGAACTAGAACCAGGTACTACCGTAACCCTAGTCGGCATCATTAGAAAAATCAACATCTTTACCAGCCCCAAAAATAAGAAACTCAACGTCCTCGAAATCACAATTAAAGATGAAACTGGTAGCCTAAAAATCAGTCGCTTTTATGCCGGAACTCGCTATAGTAATCGCGGTTGGCAAGAATCGCTCAAACGCAAATATCCGGTTGGTAGTTGGATTGCTGCGTCGGGATTAGTCAAACAGGGTAAATATGGGATCAATTTAGACAACCCCGAACTTGAAGTATTAGCAGATAGTGAAGCAAGTATTTCTTCACTCAAAATTGGGCGGGTATTACCAGTTTATCCATTAATTGAAGGTGTATCTGCGGATCTGATCAGAGCAGCCGTGATGACAGTCTTGCCTGCGGCGAGAAAATTGCAAGATCCACTGCCTGAAGTAGTCCGCGAACAGTATGGATTGATGGAATTAGCCACCTCAATTCAGAATATCCATTTCCCTGAAGATAGCGATACTAAAGGAGCCGCCAGACGGAGATTGATTTTCGACGAGTTTTTCTATCTGCAATTAGGCTTCCTCCAGCGGAGAAGTTCATTGCGGCAGATTCATACTCAAGCAATCATTAAACCAACAGGAGTATTAATCGATCGATTTAAAGAAATATTACCATTTCAACTCACAAATGCTCAACAACGAGTCATCGGTGAAATCCTCCACGATATCCAACAACCTGCACCGATGAATCGGTTAGTTCAAGGCGATGTTGGTTCCGGCAAAACCGTCGTGGCGGTGATGGCAATCCTCGCCGCCATTCAGTCAGGCTATCAGACAGCACTCATGGCTCCCACCGAAGTCCTCGCCGAGCAACACTATCGCAAATTAGTTGGCTGGTTTAACCTGCTCCACATCCCCGTCGAACTCCTGACTGGCTCTAGCAAAATAGCTAAACGGAGACAAATTTACAGCCAGTTGGAGACAGGAGAACTATCGATCGCCGTCGGCACCCATGCTTTAATTCAAGATAAGGTAAACTTTCGCAACCTCGGCTTAGTCGTCATCGACGAACAACATCGCTTCGGCGTATTTCAACGGGCAAAATTGCAGCAAAAAGGCTCCCAGCCCCACGTCCTCACAATGACAGCCACCCCCATTCCCCGTACCCTCGCCCTCACCCTCCACGGCGACTTGGATGTCAGCCAGATTGACGAACTCCCCGCAGGTAGACAGCCAATTCAAACCAACGCCGTCAATAGTCGCCAGCGCAGCCAAGTCTACGATCTAATGAATCGCGAAATCGCCCAGGGGCGACAAGTATACATCGTCCTCCCCCTCGTCGAAGAATCCGAAAAACTCGATCTCCGTGCCGCCACCGAGGAACATACTAGATTAGCCACCGAAGTATTTCCCCAATATCAAGTCGGGCTACTACACGGGCGGATGACTTCAGCAGACAAGGACGCTGCACTCGGCGCATTTCGCGATAATGTCACTCAAATCATCGTCTCAACAACAGTAATCGAAGTCGGCGTAGACGTACCCAACGCCACCGTCATGCTAATTGAAAACGCCGAACGCTTTGGATTGTCCCAACTTCACCAATTACGCGGGCGCGTCGGGCGGGGGGAACATCGTTCCTATTGCCTGCTGATGAGCAGCAGCAATTCTAGCAATTCTAAACAACGTTTACAGGTGCTAGAACAGTCCCAAGATGGATTTTGGATCTCCGAGATGGATATGCAATTACGTGGCCCAGGACAGGTTCTAGGCACCCGTCAATCGGGAATGGCAGACTTTGCCCTTGCCAGTTTAGCAGAGGATGGAGAAGTGTTGTCGATCGCACGTGATGCAGCGGAAAAGGTGATTTTACAGGATCAAGATCTGAGCCAGTCACCTTTATTAAAAGCGGAGTTAGATTACCGCTTTCAGAAACTTATGGGCGGAAGTATTCTAACTTAATGTCAGTTAGGGGGTAGTTTGGGATTTATCCGCTCAAACCTATCCGCTAGTATTGATCGCACTGTTGGGGATAGCTGGATGGTTCGACTCTTCCCCGTCTTAGTGCCCTTGGCGTTCTGATGACCAGCAGATAACCCGATCAAGTTATTGTGCTTGGGCAGACTGAAACTGTAATCTTTGCTATCGTGTGTAAACCTAATCAGTAGGCTCTTACCGCGCTTCTCGACGTACATAAAATAGTGGGTGAAATGGTGGGCGATAGACCAACCAAACCAGCCAAAACAGCACCTAATTTCCTGTAGGTAGACAGCAAAAAACGGCTATTAGGACTAGTTTGTTTTCCTAAAAGCCTTGCCAGCAGTACGTTACAACCCGAAGCCCTCAATGAGGCTTGAACTCATGACCTCTTCATTACCAATGAAGGGTCACTAATGGTAGATAGCTTATGGGATAAGGCTTCTAGTCTTGTGTGAAAGTCTGGGGGGTCTGACAGCTATTTAGAAGCAATCTCATCCGATCTTCCCTCCCTTCACGAAATAACCGATCGTTCCGCCTATAGTTGCGGTGAAGATGACGAT
>JAJAYU010000148.1 GCA_026786125.1 Chamaesiphon sp. | reverse complement strand
CCTGTACCAATTTAGAAATCTGCGGAATTTTCAGAGCATTAAACATAATTGACGCATGGGAAAACTCAAACCCTTCATAAGAGTCCCGCAAATCTGAATGAGCATCTACATGTAAGATCCCAAAGTCAGGATATTGTGTAGCCAATGCCTGCATATAACCAAATGGCACGCTATGATCGCCACCAATCACGCCGACTTTTTTACCATCGCCAATTGCTTGTTTGGTTTGATCGAATAACCACTGATTGAGATCTTTACCTGCTTGATTGATCTCTGTTAATACATCAGTTAGATCTGGTGTTAAACTAAGGGATTTACCCTGTTCTAATCGATCGATAATCAGAGCTGCTTGCGATCGATAGTAGTTATTTTTGGCGAGTAAATCTAGATCGATCGGAGGCATATATATCCCCTGTTTCCAACCATTTGGATGATCGAAATCATATAAATCTAATTGGGGTGAAGCAGCCAAAATCTGTTGCGGTGCTAAAGCCGTACCTGGGCGATAAGAAACAGTAACTTCCCACGGTACTCCAAAGATAATTGTCCCTGCCGATCCATAATCAAACGGCAATCCAAACAAGTTACCATTCACCTGCCCTACAGCACTAGGATCATAATTATCCAAGTTATTTAACTTCTGATTTACCGATCCACTATCCACTATTCACTATCAACTATCAATTAATTTAACTAACTTGAGCCATGATCCGGATCTGACGAAGAGAGCGGATACAAGCAGGACAGTCACACCCAAACAAGGCGATTGCACCATCACTTTCCTCATCACTGAAATTAACGAAAGTATCAGGATTTTTAGCTTCAGCTTGTGCTTTGGCAATCAGAGATGATTTAGGTGTATTGCTCGCTAATTGTGAAGATTTGACACACACGAGTCGAGCATGAGCATTGACACAGAATTTGGCTTGGGTACTAGATGTATCAGCCGCTAGAGCGGGTGCTACGTTGAGCACCATCGGTAGAACCGCGCTCAAGACAGTCGGTGCAGATAGAAATAACAGTAAAAATCTTTTCATAAATTAATTAATCTTAAAAGTTTATACCTAGACTTGAACACTAACCGATCGCGAGGAGCTTCGTCAACCGCATAGCTGTTAATACACCCTAATCATCATATCTATAAATCTAGGAATTCGAGCCTCTTGCCACTTTTTGACTCTATTTCTTCTACCCAATGTTCCCTGCAAGCTAGTTGTTAGTCTGCTTGTCTTGTCTTTCCTCGCTCTTTTGTATACCCGACTAAATTAGTCGGGTATGTTTGACGGCTCGATCGAGTCATGTTATGTTAATTCCAACAAGTTAACGGATATCTAATTCACCGCGACATCCAACCATGACCCAAGCAACCTTAAACAGCACCAGAACTACTGCCGCCAAAGGACTAGCCTGCAAAGAATGCGGTACTGAATACGAACTCAAAGCTACCCACATTTGCGAACTTTGCTTTGGGCCATTGGAAGTTCAATATGATTATGATTACCTCCGTACCAAAGTAACTCGCGAAAGCATCAAAGCTGGCCCCAATTCAATTTGGCGGTACAAAGATTTACTCCCTGTTCCCGACGAGCACATTGTCGATGTCGGCACAGGCATGACACCATTACTCAAAGCAAATCGCCTCGCCCGTCGCCTCGGCATCAAAAATCTCTACATCAAAAATGATGCCGTCAATATGCCCACCTTGAGTTTCAAGGATCGGGTGGTATCGGTTGCTCTGTCGAAAGCTAAAGAATTCGGTTTCTCGACTATTTCCTGTGCGAGTACGGGTAACTTAGCCAACTCCACCGCTGCGATTGCTGCTCATGCTGGCTTAGATTGTTGTGTATTTATCCCCGCTGACTTGGAAGCAGGTAAAGTACTTGGTACCGTAATTTACGGCCCAACGGTGATGGCTGTGCAAGGTAACTATGACCAAGTAAATCGCTTGTGTTGTGAAGTTGCCAATACTTATGGTTGGGGATTTGTAAACATCAATCTTCGCCCCTACTACTCCGAAGGTTCCAAAACCCTCGGTTATGAAGTTGCCGAACAACTTGGTTGGGAACTCCCAGATCACATCGTCGCACCATTAGCATCCGGATCTCTATTTACCAAGATTCACAAAGGTTTCCAAGAATTCGTCAAAATCGGTCTAGTCGAAGACAAGCCAGTCCGGTTTAGTGGAGCGCAGGCTGAAGGCTGTTCCCCCATCGCTCAAGCATACGCCGAAGGTCGAGATTTTGTCGTCCCTGTCAAGCCAAATACGATCGCTAAATCGATCGCAATTGGCAATCCAGCCGATGGGATCTACGCCCTAGAACTCGCCCGCAAGACCAACGGCAACATCGAGTCAGTTACCGATGCCGAAATCATCGAAGGGATGAAACTCCTAGCCGAAACCGAAGGGATCTTCACTGAAACTGCTGGTGGTACCACCGTCGCCGTCCTCAAAAAACTAATCGAAGCTGGTAAAATCCACCCCGATGAAACCACCGTCGTCTATATCACAGGTAACGGCCTCAAGACCCAGGAATCCATCCAAGGTTATGTTAACGAGCCGTTTGCGATCGAAGCAAAATTATACAGCTTTGAACGCGCGCTAGAACGCTCTCAGACTCTCAATCGCCTCGACTGGCAACAAACTCTAGTTTAGGGAATAGGGGAGAGGGAATAGGGAATAGGACTTAGTAACAATAATTCAGTCCGATCCCTACCCCCCTGTCCCCTACCCTCTATCCCCTATCCCCTACCCTCTCCTGAAATGACCGTCAAAGTTCTCGTCCCAACTGCCCTACAAAAATTCACCAGCGATAAAGCTACAATTGAGTGCGAAGGTAATAGCATCGCTGAATTATTAGATGCGCTCGAAGTTAGCTGTCCTGGAGTCAAAGCCAGACTCTGTGATGATAGCGGTCAACTGCGCCGCTTCCTGAATTTCTATGTCAATGATGAAGATATCCGTTTCCTCAATGGTACCGAGACACAACTCGCAGATGGCGACCAAGTGAGCATTGTACCAGCGGTTGCTGGTGGCTAGAGCCGCTGATAGAGCCTCATTGAAAACAGCAGCCACATAGGTAAAGATTGAATGGAAATGATGACGATGAGCCAATAGACCGCAATGTCGTCATTAGCACCCAAGGCATAACAACTCACAACGGCAATTACTATCAGAATTGAGTATAAACCCAAAGCTAGATTGTAAATTGCCGTTGATTTTTAGTTTGCTCGTAAGAGCGGAAACCCATCCTTCAGGGGATCGTCCTCCCGTAAAACTAGCCAGACTAAACCAATCCCTGCAATCGTTGAAACTATTAAAGCAGTTTCTATTTTTTCATTGGTAAGTTCGATGATTAGTGCAGCAACAGTAGCAATGATACTCCCTTTCTTGTCATAGATATTATTTGTTAGCATCCAAACTCCAAACCGCTTTTCGTCGTAATCTACTTCTTGCAAGTGACGCAAATAGCACAATAATCGATGACTAGAAAATATAATTGTAGTCATAGAGATAATAGAAAGGCAAAGAGCTATCAGCATAAATAGTGTCAACTAATTAGAAACTGAAAGTACTTCTCAACGCACCAATCACGGCACTATTACCAGGTGCTTGATTAGGTGCAGTCAGATAGATTAGCCCTGGCGTGATACTGAGATTATCGTTAATTTTCATCTGATAAAAACCCTCAATATGCAATCCAGATTTAGGATCGGTAGTGCCATCGCTAGAAGAAGCTACTCGTGGCTCTTGTCCGACTAGGAAACCAGCCAAATTACCTTTTCCGCCAAAGTCTGGAGCAGCCGCAGTTACTGCCCAGTTCCAGATCTGTCTGTCACCACCAGCAGCTTGATTTTGGGTATAGCCAACCCAACCGCCAAGCGCAAGCTCAGGACTCAATTGGAATGAACCTTGCAGCCCAAAATTATTACTGTTCCCAGCCAGCTCAGGATTAGCATTGTTGCTACCCGTGCCAGGATTGGCATTTAGTGTTCGGGTATATGTCACCCCAACTTTAGAATTTTCGCCTGTTTTGAAGGTAAGTTGCGCCAGGGCACCGTAACTACCGCCGAATAATCCATTGCCGACAGCGGGATCATTACTCGTACTAGCCAAGTACCCCACACTCAGTTCGGTGTTCTCGCTCAACTTGTGCCGAATACCCACGCCAGCACCTTGAACAGTGTAGTAAATCGAGGGACGATTGCCAAAAGCAGAGATCGAACCGCTAGCACCATCCCCATCAAAGTAAGGATTGATTGTGTCAGTAAAGTCATCCGACGCACCAGCATTTGCTGCAACTACTACCTGTGTTTCGGGCGAGATCGCGAATTCATACTTAAGTGCGTCAACTCCAATACTATTGGTGGTAGTGCCGTCTGTCCAAGATAAGCTACCTTCGGGAGTTGCAACAGCAGTTCCGGCGGTTGGACTTTGGTTTGATAACCCCAGTCCGACAGCTTGAAGTCGAGTGGTAAGAGTACCACCACCGAGATCAGTCTTGAGTTCGAGCCTAGTCCGCGCTCCAAAAGCTGTATTGCGGCTGAAGTCCCCTCCCACCGTGCCAGTTGCACCGAAAATTACTTGCCCTTGCAGTTGCGTTGTTGTCGAGAACTGATTTGGGGCAGGGGCTTCAGCTTTAGGAGGTTCTACAGGTGCTGGAGGAGCAACTAGTGCTGTAGGAGTTTCTACTGGTGGAGTCGGCGGAGTTGGTGGAGCTGGCGGTGGGGTAATTTGAGTGAGATCGGTTGTTAGAGTTTCGGGTGTAGTTGTAGTTGGAGCTGTTGCTGTTGTTTTTGGTCTGGATTTAACTTTCTTCTTTTTCTTGAAGCTTTTCTTTTTCCTAGCGGCGACTAGTTGAAGACTATCACTGGGGGTGTGGTTGGCAATTAGATTGGAGTTAGCTGAAGTGGGTATAGTTACCAAAGATTCGGCTGCTTGAGCACCAGAGATCAGGAGGATGGTCGCAAACATGCTACCGGCAGTGATTTTCAGCCAGTTTAATTGTCGTTTCAAAATATTTAGTCCTGAAGCAGATAAAGGATAAAAGGTGGTAGATGATTAACTAAAATCGCGTAACATTTTTTTGATTTCGATCGCATGTAGCTCTTCATTACCAATCATTGTTCTGGCAAACTCTTCGAGATAAATACTCGCATCCTTAACAATATCAAGTAGCTTTTTGTACATGTTCAAAGCATTTGTTTCATGAGCCAAACTCTCGGTGAGAATATCTCGAACAGAGTGTTTATGGGTTTCCTCCATTTGGGTAATTTGAAGAGACGGATGACCTTCTAGCCCTGTGAGAATCTCACCAACTTGTTGAGCATGAAGGAGTGATTCTGTCGCTTGGGCTTTGAAGAAATCAACGATCGGAATTCGATTTGGCCCAGTGATCATTAAGGCATAGTGGGTGTAACGAACAACTCCAGCTAACTCAAATTCCATGATCGTCCGAAGTACATCGATCGCTTTTTCTTGGTCTAGATCTTGCATGATTATAAAGGTTTAAGCTATGAGATATTATTGGAGATGGAGACGCGGTGCTGACTGAGATAATTACCAATCTTTTCAATTAGATTAGAACCAATTGGTTTAGCTAGAATCTCAGTCGGGAAATGTTTTGCTAGCATTACTGGTACCTGATCAGGTTGAAGTTGGCGGTAGTGAGTTTTCCCTGATAATATTGCTGTAGCTGGACTACTAACGATCACATGTGGAGCTGCTTTACATTGATGGAGACATTTTACTTCTTCTATCTTCACGTTACTAGTTAAATCGTTGTGTTCGAGATATGCTTGCATCGATTTACAGATTTTTTCAGCCCCACGTCTACGACAACTGGAACCGTGACAAACGCGAATTTTAGTTGGTTCGCTCGAAGTACTGACTTTTACCTCATCTGTCGGTACAAATTTACTATTAATCTGACAGGATGGATCGATACTTGGTGAAATTAATAACTGTTTGACTTTGATTTTTGTCTCACCTGTCGCGAGAGAGATACGCTGCTGACTTAGCAGTGTCAACAACATCCCTGGTTGCCAGTCCTGAATTTGCGGACGGAGACTTTTAGCAACTTTGACTATTTGCTCGCCGCTATTCGTGGCTAGCTTGATGTAACGGTGAGGTGTGCTATCGTCGCCCCAGCCGAGAAAGTGACCTGTGAGTGGCTTGATCAGTTTGTGCTGCTTGTTCATTTTTGAGTGGATACTCTAAAATCGATGGTCGTTATCATTACTGCAAATAATTCTTGCTACTTTAGCCGTTGGTATCGCTGTTCCGCTAATGTATTGCGGCAATCACAAATTCGCAAGAATTATCAAAAGGAGAAGTAGCTCAAATCATGACATCTAAGGTCAGAGCTGCTGATACCCTCAGTTAGCTGCTTTGTGCCCGCCAAGTAGAAATTATCGTTACTAGACTATAATGCCCTCAAACTCATTCAAAAGTTGATCGAGCACTAGACTCAAATATTTTTTTCAATGAATACATTTATTAGTACTTCTCAAATACTATATCAGATTTAGCAGTCAAATGATAACTATTAGCAATTAAAAGTCTAAAAATAGGGGCGAAGAGGGGGGATGTATGTGAATTAGCCTAAGCCAGTAGGAATATATGACTTAAATTCGGTAATGCGGTTGTGCTCATCTACCATCACCACTTTAGGGTGGTGACTCAGGGCTTCAGCTTGATTAAATTGGGCATAGGTCATGATAATTAATTTATCCCCCTTAATGCCCAGCCTAGCGGCAGCACCGTTCAATTCGATCGATCCAGAACCAGGTGCCGCCGCAATTGCATAGGTGATAAATCTTTCGCCATTATTTACATTGACTACTTGCACTTGCTCGTAAGGAAGAATACCTACCGCAGTCAACAGCAGCTCGTCGATACTAATGCTGCCCATATATTGGAGGTTGGCATCTGTAATCGTGCAACTGTGTATTTTGGCTGCTAGGAGAGTGCGGTGCATGGTGAGAAGCGGAGAGGTTGAAGGTTGGAACGCAAATGGAGAGGCGAGGGCGACTAGGAGACTGGGATAAGCTCTATTCCCGATCTCCCACCGCTAAAGCCTAAAGCCTATTTCTTCGCCGCAGCGACACATTCTTGGACTAAAGGCATAACTGCATCGATATCTTTCCAGCCGAGGATTTCAGTTACTTTTTTCTCTAGATTTTTATAGGTTTTGAAGAATTCCGAGATCTCGTCTAGGCGATGTTGGGGAATATCTTTGAGGGATTTGACGTGAGCGTAGTTGGGATCTTTGTCAGCTACACAGAGAATTTTCTCATCTCGATCGCCACCATCGATCATTTCTAGCATACCGATCGGCCGAGCTGCAATCACACAACCAGCAAAAGTAGGTTCGTCGATGATGATCATCGCATCGAGGGGATCGCCATCGTTGCCCAGAGTATTGGGGATAAAGCCGTAGTCACAAGGATAGTGAACCGAGGAAGATAATACTCGATCGAGTGCCATCGCATTCAGATCTTTGTCAAATTCATACTTATTTTTGCTACCAGCAGAAATCTCGATTAAAACGTTGATAATCCCGAATTTGGGTTGAGCGGGGATGAGGGATAAGTCCAAAACAAAATGCTCCAATTCAATAAAAACGAGGAGAAATTAATCTCCCTATTGGCATTTTACTCGGAATCGGGAACTGGACACACAGCTACTCCCTTCCCAGTGAAGAATTAGATAGCTAGTGTAGAGGTGAATGGTGGATGGTGAATGGTGAATCAATACTGTCTATTTCTTAGGTGGGAAGGGAGTATGTACACTGAATCGGTGTGGAGTTACTCAGGTCGGGCTGTCGGTGGTAAACTTGGCAAAGCTTGGACTGGACTAGTTGGCGAGTAATGAACGATCGCCACAACTGGTAGGATCAGCGTAAAGATTGCGATCGCACTGCCCCAGAACTCACCCCACTTGTATCGAGGGGGTTCAGTTTGAGACTTGCCAGGGGGGACACTAGATTCCATGTGATGAATGTATTTAACTCAATATTGGTGTCGATCGCTGAATTACCAGACAACCTTTGCAACACCACTAATACCATTCTACTCAACAATGGTGTGAGAGTTGTTACATAGCTCACAATTGTTAGCATTGGCAGTGGTTTTTGTCCAGATCTTTTGATTTCACCACATCTGTCGATCGGGTAAGATGAGAGGAGAAGTTCAGACCAAACTGCTGCGATGAGTTCAGAAGTAGATAGCGATTTTCAGACCAGTAAGACCGAATTGAGTACTGCACTGTGGTCTCCAGATCCGAGTCTGCCTGTGATTGATAGCCAATTAGACGATCTTCCCGCAGAGTTGGAGATGTCTTTTTTCGGCCATTTAGAAGAACTCCGTCAGCGGATTTTTTACGGGATTATTGCAGTGGCAATTGGAGCATTGGGCTGTTTTGTCTATGCGAAACAAATTGTCCAAGTGCTAGAAATACCTGCGGTGGGGATTAAGTTTCTCCAACTTGCTCCAGGTGAATACTTTTTTGTGTCGGTGAAAGTAGCTGGCTATTGTGGCTTATTAGTTGCCAGTCCGGTTGTACTTTATCAAGTGATTCAATTTGTGATTCCTGGGTTGACTCAGCGCGAACGGCGATTGGTGTTACCTGTGGTGATTGCTTCGTCGGTGTTATTTGTCGTCGGGATTGCCTTTGCTTATTATCTGCTCATCCCCGCCGCGCTCAATTTTTTGATTGGCTATGGTGCCGATGTGGTGGAACAGGCGTGGTCGATTGATCGATACTTTGAGTTCATACTAGTCTTATTATTCGCCACGGGGTTGCTATTTGAATTACCCGTCGTTCAGATTCTCCTGTCCCTACTAGGAATTCTCTCATCAAAAGTCATGCTATCAGCTTGGCAGAGCGTTGTAGTCGGATCGATGGTAGTCGGAGCAATCGTCACCCCATCGACAGATCCACTCACTCAAAGCCTGTTAGCAGGTGCAGTTTTAGTTCTGTATTTTGGTGGAATTGGGGTCGTTAAGTTGTTGGGGAAATAGGTAAGTTGGTGAATGGTCAATGGTGGGGAGAGGGTAAGGATACAGAATAGTCGTAGGTTGGGTTGAAGAATGAAACCCAACAGTCTCCCAGTCTCCCAGTCCCCCAGTCCCCCAGTCCCCCTATCTCCCCTTCACCACCCGTACCCGCTGAGTCAAAGTAGTCATTCCAGCGGGGCGGATAAAGATTGTCGAAAACCAATAGTCGCCAGATTTACCTGGAGCGCGAGCGACTTTGAATAAGCCACCAGCAGAGAGTAGTTCTAGTTTGTAGTTGGCTAATTGACCGTAAGCTTGAGCTGTGACTGGTTGTTCAATTGTTGTACCCATTAATACATCCTCACCCAGCGGTTCGGTGACGATCGCATCTAGACTGTACTCAGCATTAGTTTGGAGCTTATCCGGTAAACTTAATTCGATCGTTGGTGGTTTGGCACCACTAGATACTTGGGTGCGTTCTTGGAGGATTTGTTGCTGGATGATTTGTCCGCCGACGATTTTTTGACTAGACTTGATTGTCGATCGGAGGTTTGACACCCTACCATTAATAGTCTGAACACCAGTAATTTTGGTAATCGTATTTGCCGTGTAATTATTACTCCCACCCTGCCAGCTTTCTAGCGTAGTAGCGTAATTGAGATTGCTATAATTCTGCCAAAATTGACCCAGAGACTCTTGCCACACAGATCTACTCAAGCCATCGCTGGTAGTAAAGTTGGGGCTATAGTAACGTAACAGTTCTGGTAATTTGCGTTGATTTGCAGCGGTATCGATCTTGGCGAGCATCGACTTGAGTGCAGTCGGTGCGGAAGCCGAACTATTTGCATGAGCGGAAAACATTACAGCCTGATGACAACCAATAACCAGTGCTGCAATTGCCAGTTGATGCCAAGATCTTATTAACATGGTAGATAAAGAATTGAGAATTGAGAGTCGAGATTACAGACTAGGATAACAGAACTACGATTCCCCTAGCGCAAAGGCTACACCAACGGCTAGAATATCTGTGTCGCTGGAGAGGAATCAAAATACTAGTGTCTAAAGCTGCTACCAAGCTACTAATCGCCGCAAGTGGAACTGGGGGACATGTGTTCCCTGCGATCGCAGTTGCCCAGAAGCTCACCAGTTATGATATCGAGTGGTTAGGTGTACCTGACAGGCTCGAATCGAAGTTAGTTCCGAAAGAGTACCCGCTACACATTATCAAAGTCGGTGGTTTTCAAGGAAAACCTGGATTGGGCACAGTCAAAACTATTGCTGGCTTGATCAAAGGCATTTTTACAGTCCGCAAACTGCTCAAGCAGGGTCAATTTGATGCTGTGTTTAGTACTGGAGGCTACATTTCGGCACCAGCTATTCTGGCTGGCTATTCCCTCGGCTTACCCGTTTTTCTACATGAGTCAAATGCTCTACCAGGGAAAGTTACCCGCTGGATGAGTCCATTTTGCACCAAGGTAGCCGTCGGGTTTGTCGAGACAATCAAATATCTGCCTCGCGCTCGGACAATCTATCTGGGAACTCCCTGTCGAGAGCAGTTTCTCAGCCCCCAGCCCCTCGATTTACCAATTCCCGAACAAAGTTCGCTGATCGTTGTTGTTGGTGGCTCTCAAGGTGCTGTAGCCCTCAATCAGATGATTCGGGAATGTGTCGGTGCTTGGCTGGCGGCTGGTGCAACAATTGTACATATTGTCGGCGGGGCAAATGAGCCAACCGAAAAGATCGAACATCCTCAATATATTGTCTTACCCTTTTATGACAATATGGCAGGACTGTTTCAACGAGCAGATTTGGCGATTAGTCGTGCTGGTGCAGCGACACTCAATGAGCTAATGATCACTCGCACACCTTCAATTTTGATTCCCTATCCCTATGCGGCAGAGGATCACCAATACTATAATGCAAATGTGTTGGCTGCGGCGAATGGTGCGTTACTGTTTCGGCAAGAAAGCCTTACAGCTCAGTTTTTAGAGACTGAAGTGCTTAATCTGCTCGAAAATTCCCAACGCCTGAAGACAATGGCATCGAATACTAGCTCCCTCGGTGTGATTAATAGTGCCGATCTATTAGCCGATTTGATCGGTCAATCTGTAAGTGCTAAATTAGCATCCCAGCAGCCAGCTATTCAATAAATTATTTGTAAAATTAACTTTTCCAACTCCCAACTCCTAACTAAATCATGACAAAAGCAACTTGGAACGGCGTTACATTAGCAGAAAGCGATGCCACAGTAGTCGTGGAAAACAATCAATATTTTCCTGCTGATAGTCTAAACAAAGAATATTTTAAAGATAGCAATACTCATAGCAGTTGTGGCTGGAAAGGTCTGTGTAGCTACTATACTATTGAAGTCGATGGTCAAACAAATCCAGATGCAGCTTGGTATTATCCAGAGCCTAAGGATGCTGCTAAAAATATTGCGGGCTATGTTGCTTTTTGGAAAGGTGTCAAAGTTGCGTAATGTGAAAGTTGCGTAACGGCAAGTTAACTCACTTTAAAAATTAAGATGATAGATTTGCAAATTATTGAGGAGTTACAAACTCAATTCACCGAAATTCCAGAGGCAATGATTAGCCTAGAGACTATTGCTGACTGTGAAGGTGATCTCGAAGATGCGGCAATGGCTCTAGCTATTCGCGTCGGACAGCAGCCAGATATTGCTAATAGTGAATGGTTGAAAGGTTTGGCAAAAAAATGTCGAGTGGCAATCTGTCGATCGGAATTTCGGAATGATATGGTGAATGGTAATTTTATGCCATTATTTCAACACTTTGTGCTACTTAAAGTCTGCCCCACATTATTAATTTTGCCTGTGTTGCTTTACGTTCACGAATCGGGCGTAAATTTATTTTGTCAGCCACTAGATCCAATTTAAATAGCAGGGCTATTTCGTTCTAGTGAGGAGGGCAGGTTTTGTTGAAAGATTGTTGGTAAATATCAAGATGGATCTGCATAAACCTGCCCCTACAGGTCTATGTTACTTTGATCGACTATTAGCGACTAGTTAATATCTTGAAATAGTGATTCTTTATAGCTAGGATCGATTTCCCAGTCCTCATTTTCGCCACCAATATATACCTGAACAATTTCAACGTATTCAGTATTTAGTTGGTAAAGTGAATTGATCAAAATATCAAGTGCGATCGCATCACTAGTACCCAAATCCATCCAGCATCTAGCCCAGTTGCCTTCATATTCAAAGTCACCCATGTTGTGCATGACTGACATCATACTGCTGTCAGCAGCATCGTTGTCATAATCCATATAACTCAGATCTAAGCCTGTTTCTTGGACTTGGCTATTCTCAGCATTAAAGCCGCCTAATTTACCTAAAAAGAACCATGAAGAAAAAACTTCTTCAACTAGTTTTTTTTCTTGTTCTGAGGGGACATTGACAAACTCTAACCAAAACCAGACATCAAATTGACTGAATTCACGAAATTGGATTTGCATAATAGGGGGTAGAGAGTAGAGGATAGGGGATAGGGAAGTGGAGACTATCTAGCCCACTAGAAGGCGTTAGCTAAACGTAGGATGGGCAGTGCCCACCAGCTATGATCTATGCTATAAATTACTATTTGTTTAGATAAATCTGGTTAAATTAATGCGGTATCTTTCCTTTTTGGTGATGGCAACTTCGCCGATTTCTAGTCTACCTTTGCCGCGAATTGCTACTAGATCACCCGCTTTGAGAGCATGGGCAGATTGACTAATATCTTTCCAATTTACGCGCACATCACCACTGGAAATGATATCAACCATCTTACTGCGAGACATGCCAAATCCAGCCGATGCGATCGCATCTAAGCGCATCGAGGCTTCGGTTGTTACCAGCTCTTTTTTCTTCGGTTCGCGAATCTTTAATTCACTCAAATCGATCTGTCTAGTTTTGACTGGAACCGATCGAACTTGAATTAAATGGGTTTCTAAAAACTCGACTAATTCGGGCGCAACGATCGCTTGAGCACCTTGTTCGCCCAAGACGATGATATCACCTGTTTTGTCTCTAACAATGCCACAACCTAGCATCGAACCCAAAAAATCGCGGTGGGTAGGTGGATCGAATAAGAAGTTACCTGCGATGTGTACGGCGGCTAGTGGCACTTGACTAGGTTCAAATGGTAATTCACTCCGACAGATACCCAAACGTTGCCGCTCGGATTGAGGATAGCCACCTGTAGCGATGATTTCGATATCAGAGAGACGGCTAAAGACTTCTCTAACTTCGGCGATTTCTGGTGGAGAGAGAAAGTCGGTTTCGACTATCTCCCAAGTTTTAATTGCTTGTTCCGCTAAATCGATGATCCGCGCAACGATTTCACGATTTTCGACCCGTTTTAATAATTCTTCTCTCGGTAACATTTGTTTAATAGATCTACTGATACATATCGATAT
>JAJAYU010000147.1 GCA_026786125.1 Chamaesiphon sp. | reverse complement strand
TGATCGCGAGGATAGTAATATAAAACATCCTTGAGAGTTAATAATCCTAACCTCGCCAAAATTTCGGCTTTGCGAATACCAATTTGGGGAATATCTCGCAGATACAAGCCAAGCGTTAAGTTAGTATCTGCTTGAATAGTTGGGGTTACGGCTGGAAAAATCTTGGGAACTGAGGGTGATTGATTCAGTTTAATATTAGTAGGAGGTTCATTTACTCTGACTAATTTAACTGGTTCCCGATAATTATCCTGACTGACTACTTGTTGGGCAATTATTAGGAACTGACTGGCTTTAGTAATTAATAGCTTTCGATCGAATAAATCCAGATCTTGATACTTAGCAAATTCAAATGCTAATTCCCGCCAATGTTGACGATCCTTTGAGCTGGCATGTGTGGGTGGTTTGCCAAAACTTAAGCACAAGAATTCACCGAAGCGATACTGTTGTCCCATCAAATCGGTATAACCGTATTGCGCTTCGATCGCTAATGCTTTTTGAATTCTTTGCCAATCTGGTTCGTCGGACATTTCTTTGGATTTTAGACTTTGGGGGCAAAAGTTTGGAGATTTAGGGTCAGTACTGCCCTCCGTGCGCGATCTAGAAGATAATTGATAGTTAATAATTATCAATTATCAACTATCAATTAATTAAGGATTTTCAAACCAACTATTCCGCCAAGCTGCTTCAGCTTCGGCAATTTTTAGTTCTTGTTGTTTGTGCATATATTCACGATTCAATATTTTCACTTTATTCGCTAACTGACTAATATTTTTTCGCAGACTTAATACAGTTACATTAGAAAATTCGACTTCTGTGAGGCGAAGATAAAGGCTATGAATTTGGATGATTTGAGCTGGATCGCGAGCTTGAATTAAATTTTCCATCATAGCATCTAGAGCATCTTCAGCATCTTCTTCTTCATCGTCATCATCTTCATCAAGTTCTGCCGATCGCTGATTACTATTCTTGCCAATGAGTACACTTAACAAATTAGGAATGTTCGCAGTATTACCACCTTGACGATCGGCTTCAGGATTTGCTTCTAATATTGGTTTGGGAATGTCTGACGGCATAATTTGTGCCTGCTGTAAAAGTACATTTAGTTTGTAAGATATCTCTTTTAAACTATGGTTTAATTCTTCTTCTAAATTCCGTTGCCAAGTTGATAAAGATGAGGGAGTCTCAAACCAATCAATCGGGATTGCTGGCATCGCAGTTAATTCACCTGTTGGTTCGTCGTCATTCTCACTATTACTAGTTGAGCCGGATGATTCGATGTGAACTGACAAATCGGCAATGGCGTTGCTAATCACTCGTTGTAGTGTTTTGAGTAGTTGCGCCCGCCGATCGTAATTGATCTTTAAGAAAGCTTCGGGATAGAAATTTGTGCATAAATGATAACAACCTTGGATCGACTGTTGTTTGAGCGTTGGCGCAAAGCAACCAAAGTAGCTGCGATAAGCAGCCGTTAGTTCTCTACCTAGTTCTCGACTAGTTGTCCTTAGTTGATGTAGATCTTGTTCGACTTGTTCGATTGGTTTTGCCATTGGGAAGGGGGGAGTGAGGGGCGGGGAGTTAGGAATACTTATTTCACACTCCTGTTTGAAGGAAATGCTCTAAGATAAGAAGACTAATTCGATCTTTATCGATCAAGCCAAATATTTTTATAGTCTGTTCCTGTATCCAAGTTCGATCGGTTTCGTTATCATAACTTTTCTTTAAACATGTCTGTCACTACAGTAGATTCCATCACTCCCACTACGATTACCCCACTACTAGGCATGAGTCTAGCAGAATTAACCGCTTGGGTACAGGAGCATGGACAGCCCGCTTACAGGGGCAAGCAATTGTATCAGTGGATTTATCAGCAGGGGGCGAGATCTCTGGCAGATGTTGACGTGTTTTCCAAGCAGTGGCGGGAAACAGTTAAGGATACACCAATTGGTCGATCGACTATTCATCATCGATCAGTTTCTGGTGATGGTACCGTTAAGTATCTACTCAAACTCAAAGATGGTCAAATCATTGAGGCTGTCGGGATCCCGTCGGCAAAAAGATTGACTGTTTGTGTCTCTTCTCAGGTTGGTTGTGCGATGGCTTGCACTTTTTGCGCGACGGGGAAGGGGGGATTCATGCGCCATCTCCAGCCTTATGAAATTATCGATCAAGTACTGACTGTCCAGGGCGATTTCCAAGAACGGGTTACTAATGTGGTATTCATGGGTATGGGTGAGCCATTGGCGAATCTAGATCATGTAGTTACAGCAGTTAAGTGCATGAATCAAGATATCGGCATATCTCAACGATCGATTGTGGTTTCAACTGTCGGCATTCCTGGCAAGATTCACGAACTCGCCCAGCATGAGTTGCAAGTCACCCTCGCTGTCAGCCTCCACGCACCTAACCAAAGAATCCGCGCTGAATTAGTCCCCACAGCGGAAAATTATGAAATCGACGATCTGCTCGATGAGTGTCGCGATTATGTCCAAATCACGGGCAGACGGTTGAGTGTGGAATATGTGCTCCTAGCTGGAGTCAATGATGCTCGTTCCCACGCATCTGAGCTAGCGAGCAAACTACGGGGCTTCCAAAGCCATGTTAATCTAATTCCGTACAATCCGATCGAGGACGCTGATTACGATCGACCAACTCCCAGAGATGTCCAAGATTTTGTCGATGTCTTGGAGCAAAAGCACATCGCTGTCAGTGTCCGCTATTCCAAAGGATTGGGTGCTAGTGCCGCCTGTGGACAATTACGCGCGAATCAGCGCGTCTAAAATCCGTAGGTTGGGTTGAAGAATGAAACCCAACAATCCCCACCAGAGATATCTATGATTATGGGCGTTGATTGTGGGGTGGTCGCCTGACGGCGCAGCTGCGCCGACATAAATGGCGCCTAATGGATGAAAGAAACTTGGGTGGAGTGTGTGGGGTTTCATTCTTCAACCCAACCTACAGA
>JAJAYU010000146.1 GCA_026786125.1 Chamaesiphon sp. | reverse complement strand
CCAGCGGTAATAAACGGAATTAAAGCACATTGCTGGCGATCGCGTAAGGACTGAAAACAACTAGAAACAGAAGGCATATGGGGATAGGGAGACTGGGAGACTGGGGGACTTGGGGACTTGGGGACTGGGAATATGAGCTAAAACCTAACCAATTCTAAATACTATTGCCTTTGTCTTTTTGACGGTCTTGTTCGATTTCGGCTTGAAGCTGGGCTAATTCTTGAGGAGTTAGATCATCATATCGCTTTTGGAGTACAGCATCTTCATACTCTTTTCGCTGTTGGTCGTAGGTCATGTTTTTATTCGCGACCCGAAATATATAGGTAGATGACCAGCCCAAAATGATCGCTACTAAAATTAGTTGACTCCAAATTCCAGCATTGATATCATCCAATCCCGCCAGCTGTAGACCTAAATATCCGGCACCACCGATCGCAAAAACGGCGATCCCAATAATAAATACATCAATTCTCCGCATTCTGTGGATCTAAGCCTCAATTTCGCGGCGTTTGGGACGAAAATTCAGAAATGGCGACAGTAAGAGCATTCCAGGGAAAAAGAAGAACATTAAAAAATACATCAGTAACCGTTCGATCGAACTAGCTACATACCATCGCTTTTGGAGATACAAGTACAACCCACCAGGAATCACCAACAGGTAAGATCCAGTTAAAATCAAATATAGCAGTGCGACTATCATAAGTTCGAGAGCAAATACAGTAGTGGGAGGATCGCGGCCAAGACATCTGGCTGCTCAGTCTACATTTATTTTATCAGGTTCTGGAACGATGAGTTACTTAGTCTACGACCCTAGCTAAGATCATCTGGATTGTGTTTTTCGAGTCGATTGGGGAGTGGTTGACGAGATGGCTGGAGACTTTGGAGCATCTCGGCGAGTTGGAGATTTTCCAGGGAGAGATGTTTGGCTTCGCGGAGCTTGTGCCACACAGAGCGAGACATCCGCAAGCTATGCTTGACACGGACGGCCCCAATTTGCTGGAAATACTCTTCCCGTTCGGGTTGATAGTCCGCAGACACTAGTTGCAGCGGCTGGGAGGGCAAATCCTGGCAAGATCTAGCTAGTTGCGCCATCAGCTCTGGATAGAGCCAGGTGTAGGCTGGATGAACGGTCAATTCAGCTCGATGGGGTTGCTGATTTTCGTCACCAAGCAATTGACTATCGCGATTCAGTGACAGATGATAATAACCGATCGCTGCTTTCCGCTGAGTTTCAAATACATAGTTGCTGACAGATTGCTTCTGCTGCATCCATCCTGTGAATTTACCCACCATTGTTTGGGCGATATTTGTTTTGAAATCGTGAATCTGTTTATCAAATACTTGACGCAATAACGGCGGCATCGATACTGTATCCAATTGATAGATCAGTTGAGCATCAGCATTTCTGACGGGGAGGAGATTGGGCAAATCTGGCTCTCGCTGTGCGAGTTCTTGGAGCAGTTCTGGGGCGATTTCCCAATACGTCAGGTGCGCGAGGGGTTGAAAGCCATTTTGCCGATATAGAGCTAGAGCTGAGTTATCATTTATATCTACTTCTAGTACCCAAGTGCTAGCTTGAACAATATGCTCAAAGCAATGGCGGAGTAATTGTGTCCCAATATCATTTTTGCCACTGACTTGCGCTGGTGTCGCCGCTTGATCGCCAATTGACACCCATTCTACATGCCAGGTGCTACGAGTCTGATTAAACGGGGAGACGCTAATTATACCGCGCAGCTGTTGTTCACACTCGGCGACTAACAATGCTCGATCGGTAAAAGTGGGCGTGGGGATAATATTAAGAAATCGAAATGGTGCATACCAGCGGTTCATTTGCCGCAGGAGCTGCTCAATCTGAGTCTGTACAGCGGAGTCGGGTGTGGAGGATTGTTGGCACAAGCTGGCGATGGCTTCAATATCTCGATATTGGAGCGGACGAACGATCGTTTGAACTTTAGATTCATTATTCGCAGCCATTTGGATATCTCTGGATCAACCTAAAAGATCTATCTTACTTACTATAACATTTTCAATCAACTTGAAATCAAAGGTAGATCTACGAGTAATTAGCGTTACGGTCTAATTTGGTTCAGTGCTGCCCCTTTGCAGGGTGTGTGAGCAAGCAAAATTGGGAATACTGAATCCTAATTAAAAATGATGCTTTGCTTATTTTTTGTTCATAATAACGTCCATTGCTTTAATGATAGAGTTTAAACCTTCCCCAGCTTTAGCTTTGTCAGGAGTTGCGCCACTCATTGCAGTTTTGACCATTTCTATTCCACTAGAAATCATGGGATAGCTAGCACCAGCTTTGGCTTTAACCATTGGCTCTGCAACTTTCCATAGACCACTGAATTTATCAAATTGAGTTTTAGCTTTTGCCATATCTCCAGTTTTAACAGCAGTATTTGTCATTACTAGTGCGGTTCTAACAGGAGTCAATTGAGCTTTTTCAGTAGCGGATAAAGGACCACTAGCAGCAGGTACAGTCGCGGCTGGAGTAGTAGTAGCGGCTGGAGTAGTTGCAGCAGGTACAGTTGCCGCAGGCTCAGTAGTTGTAACTTCTTTTTTGCCACAACTGGTGATGGTCAAGGCAGCAATGGATAAGACGGTTATTAAAGTAGTAGTTAGTTTCATAGACACCATAATGTTTGAGTAAATTCGGTAGTTTGCACTACATTTACATAATAGCGTGGAAATAGTCGATCGTGAGTAGTAACTAGTTAACAGTCCAGCCATTTACCGGAGTTGAGAGTAGCTCTTTTAGAGCGACTATGCCAACGGAGTTCGGAGGAGTGTGGGAAAATAGAAAGCACAAGCAATATGGACGCTTACGTCCTTTTCAACTCCTAACTCTCCTAAAAATGTCTCTACCCCAAACTTGGAGCGATCGATTTGAAGGTACTCTCCACCCCGCGATCGCCAAATTCAATGCTAGTATCGGTTTCGATCTCGAACTGATCGAATACGATCTAACTGGCTCTTCTGCTCACGTTCAAATGCTGGCTCAGACGGGAATCATTAGCTCGACGGAGGGCGAACAATTAGTCGCTGGATTAGAGCAGATTCGGGCTGAATATCGAGCTGGAAATTTTAATCCTGGTATCGATGCTGAGGATATTCATTTTGCCGTAGAGCGACGGCTGACAGAAATTGTCGGTGATGTTGGTAAAAAGGTGCATACAGCTCGATCGAGAAACGATCAAGTCGGCACTGATACTAGATTATATCTACGCGATCAAATCCACCAAATTCAAGCTCAATTGCGAGAATTTCAGCAAGTATTGCTCACGCTTGCTCAAGCGCATATCGATACGCTCATTCCTGGCTATACCCATCTCCAACGCGCTCAACCCTTAAGTTTGGCTCATCACCTGCTGGCTTATTTTGAGATGTCACAGCGGGACTGGGAGCGGCTGGGTGATGTTTATAAGCGGACGAATATCTCACCGTTGGGTTGTGGTGCGCTGGCTGGCACGACTTTTCCGATTGATCGAGCTTATACTGCCCAGTTACTGGGTTTTGATGCTATTTATGGGAATAGTTTAGATGGTGTGAGCGATCGAGATTTTGTGATCGAGTTTCTCGGTGCTGCTAGTCTGATTATGGTACATCTGAGCAGATTGGCTGAGGAAGTGATTATTTGGGCATCGGAGGAGTTTAGATTTGTCAGCTTGACCGATCGATGTGCTACTGGTTCGAGTATCATGCCCCAGAAGAAGAATCCCGATGTACCTGAATTGGTGCGTGGCAAAACCGGAAGAGTATTTGGACATCTTCAAGCGATGCTAGTAATGATGAAGGGTTTACCACTTGCCTACAACAAGGATCTGCAAGAGGACAAAGAAGCTTTATTTGATGCTGTGAATACGGTGCAAGCTTGTTTGGAAGCGATGACAATCTTGATGTCTGAAGGGATTGAATTTCGTCCCGCCCGACTTGCTGAAGCCGTAGCCTCAGACTTTGCGAATGCAACAGATGTGGCTGATTATCTCGCGATCAAAGGTGTCCCCTTCCGCGAAGCCTATAATCTAGTTGGAAAAGTAGTTAAAACTTGCTTGAGTCAAAATAAGTTACTCAAGGATCTTAGCCTCGCTGAATGGCAAGAATTACACCCAGCTTTTGAACCAGATATCTACGCCGCCATCGAGCCAAAACAAGTAGTAGCAGCTCGAAATAGCTATGGTGGGACTGGCTTCGATCAAGTTCGTCAAGCGATCAATCGAGCTAAAACACAGCTTGATTTGTAATCAAAATGAGGTGAAGTGAAGGTGATGAGGGACTTAGCTTCCTCATGGAAGCTTAACCATCCACCATCCACCATCCACTTTTCACTGAATTTAGGTTGCTGCTGCTGAAGTATCTTCGTTATCTTCCTCAGCCGAAGTGCCACTGGATTGAGGACGGAATCTGGATTTGAACATGCGTCCACCAGTAGGGCGTTTTCTGAATTTCCGAGCGTAAGCCTGATTACGCTCCGCCTTTTCCTTCTTAAGGTTGCGGCGTTTTGCCATATTTGCCTCTGTAAAAATAAACGATAGTGAATACTCACCAATCCGATTTGGACTGGATCTGTTAAAGCTGTGCTATAAATCCTTCGCTGTCTCAATAAAATATTAAATCTAACTATCGGAAGTCAATCCGATCGGACGTAGCTCCAGCAGATCCTATCATACGCGATCGCGTACCAAAAATACCAGTGGGTCTATCGATCGTCATCTAGTCATGGGCATACTATTATTTAGCTTACTCCAAACATTATCGCCCCAACTCCCAACTTGGTTAGTGAGCGGAGTCGAACTACCCAACTCCCAGATCCCAATTTACTTCTATCTAGCTATGGTCGATCGCAGTGCCCACATCAAAATCCCAACCGGACAAATATTCTGGCGTGAATCCGGCGATAGCGAAAATCCAGTCGTGATCTTTTTGCATGGTAGTTGGGCGGACAGTCAGCAGTGGAAAAAAATTGTCGAGCCACTGAGCAAGAATTTTCATTGCTTCGCGATCGATCTATTAGGATTTGGTAACTCTATGGCAATTGAAACACCCAGTTCGATCCAGATAGAAGTCGATTGTTTACACGATTTTTTGACTGTTTTAAAGTTACGTCCAGTTTACTTAGTCGGTTACTCTTTAGGTGCCTGGGTTGCAGTTAGCTACACATTAAAATACCCAGATCTAGTTCAAGGTGTCGTCGCGATTTCACCAGAAGGATTTTCATTAGCATATTGGCAACAATACGATCGGTTTACCAAGTGGTTATTGATGCGCCCGTGGTTATTTAGACTGTGGTTAAAGGTACTAAAAGTGATGGCATCGGTAAGTGATGGTGCCGATCCAATGGTCAAACATCAGTCTCAATGGAATTTGCTAGATAAATTTCCAACTACTTATCAGTTATTTTTCGAGAGATCGATCGAATCGATTAATCGTGAATTAGTTGCAGAGAGATTATCACAATTTAGAAAACCATTTTTGGTGCTCCAAAATGAGTTGGATGACCGATTAACGATCAAACAAAGCCAAGCCTATGCCAAAGCTGTCTGGAAATCTGAATATCAATGGATTAAGAATGCTGAAACCAAATTAAAACGGCTCTTCAGTATCTAGTATGCTAATCGACACTTAAAT
>JAJAYU010000145.1 GCA_026786125.1 Chamaesiphon sp. | reverse complement strand
GTTCTACATTCATAATTTATCTAAAAAAAAGCCCGCCAATGCGGACTTGATAATTGCTATGAAGCCAGATACTCACCAATATCAGCTTTGCGTTTGCGGAGTTTGGCAATTGCTTCTCGCTCGATTTGACGTACTCGCTCGCGGCTAATATTTAGCAACTCACCAATTTTGGCGAGAGTGAGCGGTTGAGTATCTTTCAAGCCAAACCGCAGAGTAAGTACTTGCTGCTGTTGGGGGGTGAGTTCGGACATCATCCGCTCCAAATCTTGCTGGAGTGATGAATTGGTGACATACTCTTCTGGAGAAATGCCTGGATCTTCAAGTAGATCCCCTAGCTCGGTATCTTGATTATCACCAACCCGCAGATCGAGCGATAATGGTTGACGCGCCCGCTCTAGGTACTCCCGCACCTGTTTGGAAGATAATTCCAACTCTGCGGCTAGTTCGTTAATTGTCGCTGCTCGTCCATATTGTTGGGCAAGGGCGCGCTGGGCTTTCTTGATCTTGTTAAGTTTTTCGGTGATGTGGATGGGGAGCCGAATTGCCCGTGCTTTTTCCGCAATGGCGCGGGTAATCGCTTGGCGAATCCACCAGTACGCATAGGTGGAGAAACGGTAGCCCTTGCTGGGATCGAATTTTTCAACTCCGCGCTGCATCCCAATCGTCCCTTCTTGGATCAAGTCCAACAAGTCGATATTGCGTTTGATATATTTTTTGGCGACAGATACCACCAGACGGAGATTAGCTTCTACCATCCGGCGTTTGGCATTTTCACCACCTGCAACGACTTTTTGCAGTTGAAGTGGATCGAGATTGGCAGCAGTTGCCCATTCCGTTAAACTAGGTTCTTGTCCTAGTTCCTCGATGAGAGTATTTTTGACTGCCATCAGGATCGTCAACTGTTGTACCTGTTTACCAAACAGGATTTCCTGCTCATGAGTTAGGAGCGGCACACGCCCAATTTCACGCAGGTAGGTACGGACAGTATCGGTTGATGCTTGAGCAGTTTTCATGACTCTGGCTAAAATGTAAGGGGGAATTTAAATGCAAAATCTCAAGTGCAATGATCGCACGCTCATCAACTGTTGACGGTTAGATACCAATCGCTGTTGCATCGAGCAGGGTCATTTGGACTTGACTCTCAAATTTATGGTTGTTCTATTACTAATAATCTTAACATTACTCAACATTAACTGACTATCTTTTTTCATCCTCAGCCAATTGGCGGAGGGTAGCCACTCTGAGCATTTCAAGGTTGGACTGGATCGGTATTTACACCCCGATCAATCCGCATAACCGACTGGCTCGATAAATACTGCACTCTCATCATAATTAAGATTTCGTTACAAAATTGCGATCGAGCGCACCTTGTTAGTGATATCTGATTTTTCACCTAAACTCCTCCCTGTCATAATGCAAACACTTTGGTTAGTTCGTCATGGCCACCGACTAGATTTTATTCAGCCAGAATGGTTTGATACCGCTACCTATCGTTATGATCCACCGCTGTCGGCGGCGGGCTTCGATCAGGCTAATTCGTTAGCCCAGCAGCTCAGTCAAGTCCAAATCGATTGCATCTATACGTCGCCTTTTTTGCGAACGATTCAAACAGCCGAGCCGCTAGCGCGATTATTGCAATTACCAATTCGACTAGAATGGGGTTTATGTGAGTGGCTATGCCAAGACTGGACGGCTGGTTTCCCAGAAACTACGCCTGTAGATGAATTGATTCGATATTACCCAAATATTGATGATGCTTATCAATCTCTAGTTATGCCTTTTTACCCTGAAACTGTTCAGGAACTAGATGCACGGATCACCATCATAGCAGGTAAGCTAATTCAATGCAATAGTAAAAATATTTTAGCGATCGCTCACAAAGGTTCTGTACTTGGGATCGCAGCTACCCTGACTGGTAACGATCTGTGGCGAACCTACGATTTAGGTTGTGGCGAAATTATTGAGCTAGTCTGGACTGAAGGCCGATGGTTGTCAAGTATCATCGATGGGCAAGCCATGCCTGAGCGCAGATAGTTTGGCTTGAGCTTTGGAGTCGAGGGAGTTGAATAGAAACCGTTTTGAGGATTGTTTTTGGGATCGATGCTGGCGACTCGATCGTTTGGCACTAAAATCGATATCAGAAATTAGTTGAGGGGATGAGATCCATTCGGCTCCAAAGCCAATTGAGGTAAGTTGTTGTGCTCGATCTGAGGTTGCTACAATCAGTCTAGAGCCTGAGTAGTGTAAGTCGTGACGAAATGTGGCGCAAAACTTCTCGATGTATGTATCGGCGGTTTCGAGAAAGTCGCTGTAGTGAACTGAGAGGTTGGGTGTAACCATCTCGGTATAGGCTGGGGCGTCCCGACTATACGCATCAAATACTACCTTAGTTTCGTAGTCTTCATAGGCACTATAGTTAATCAGTGCTTCGATTAGTTTCGATCGAGCTGCTTCTAGCTCTTCTTTCGATCCGGATTGGAGTGGGTTGCGTTTGTGGTTTTTGTTATGTAAGTCGGTCCAGGCTCCAATCACGTTGTAGCCGTCAACGAGCAATACAGCTTGTTTACGTGAGGGAGGCATGGTTTAGATTTCAATCTTCTTAATAATTTTTTATATTTCCTGCCTCCATATTAGCAATTTATATTGTACGTGGATAGGGTAATAATCCGCTAACTCTCAATCTCCCGCATCAACCGCTGGCGCATCCGCTCCGGATCACCTCGATCGACTAATTTCCCGTGTTCTAATAGGAAGGCACCGTCGCAGTAGTCTAATTCTTCGAGTCGGTGTGTAACCCAGAGAGCAGTTAAGCCACGACTGCGGACGAGTTCGCGAACTTGAGCGACTAGATCTAGTTGGGCATCGGGGTCTAGGAGGGCGGTAGGCTCATCAAATAAAATGACATCGATTTGTCTAGCGATCGCACCAGCAATGGCTACACGCTGTTTCTGCCCTCCACTGAGGGCATAAATTGGGCGACGGATGAGATCGACGAGATTGACCGCAGTGAGAGCTTCGGTGACGCGGTGGCGGACTTGACTGGATGTGAGTTTTTCGGCTACTAATCCAAATGCCACATCAGCACCGACGGTGGGCATAACTAGTTGAGTATCGGGATTTTGGAAGACGATACCCAAACCGCCATGAATATCGATCGATCCGACTTGAGGAGCCAATAATCCGGCGATTAAGCGGAGTAATGTGGATTTACCACTCCCATTGGTACCCAACAGCATCCAAAACTCACCCCGTGGAACTGAGAGGGAGCAACGATCTAGCACAGTTTTGCCAGCATCCCAAGTAAAGGAAAGATCCTTGACTTCGATTGCTGTCGCAGACGGCAAGCCGTTCGCGGGTAATGATTTTGGGAAAGATTCAGTCATGCACCAGTTAGGAATTCGGAGTTGGGTACGAGACTGGTAGGGGCGGGTTTATACCACTAACTAAAACGGAGCCAGAAACTTCATTTGAACCCGCCCAAATATACTAGAGATGATGGTGCATTACGCAGATGCGATAACACACCCGAGAATATCGGCAAGTAGCCTATGAATTTAAGCGAAAATATCAAGAAGCCGCAAACGCCATGAAACCAGGTGTTTTGCCGGAAGCAGCAGCACCAGACTTTTCATACATCTGAGCGGCAACGATCAAATCAGTAATCACTGCAACTTTCTTCTCGGGCTGGCGATCGCAGGCTAATTCTAGCAGATTCCGATCTCCTGATTTCATTGCGTCCAAAACCTGTTGGTAAACAGTGGTAGCTTCTTCGACAGTCTTGCGTTGGACTGACATGGGCATTGCCGTATTTTTTAGCAAGATTTCGACAACGTACATATATAAGAATGAGATTTTGGTATTGACCTTAATTGTATGCTGAACGATAATTTAGTGGCTAGACAGATAACCGACTTATTCTAGCAATTTGAGGATCAGCGATCCCCAGCTTTCAAATTAGCGGTGAGTATTTATACTTATGAAATTTTGGTGAAATGAGAATAAACAGCTTGATTTCTATTGAAAATATTAAATTTAACCGAAAAATAGGTGAATACCCTGCCAATATCGACACAATTCTATTAAACTTAGTAAAGAAACGTAAACTGATTTAATAAATCAGCCAAAGTTTCAATGTGTTGACTATGTAATTATTTTATTTAGGTCGATCGCGTGAAATAATGTCCCTATAATATCTGGAGTTTTGCTGCGTCATGACAATTGCAGTTGGCAACCAGCAATCTGACAAAGGCATCTTTGATGTCTTAGACGACTGGTTAAAAAAAGATCGGTTCGTATTTGTCGGTTGGTCTGGCATCTTACTATTTCCCTGTGCGTTCCTAGCCCTCGGCGGCTGGATGACTGGTACCACATTCGTTACTTCTTGGTACAGCCACGGTCTAGCATCTAGTTACCTCGAAGGTTGTAACTTCCTGACAGCAGCTTTATCCACTCCTCCAAACAGCGTCGGACACTCCCTGATGCTACTTTGGGGTCCTGAAGCACAAGGCGACTTTACTCGCTGGTGTCAACTGGGCGGTCTGTGGGCATTCGTTGCTCTACATGGCGCGTTTGGTTTGATCGGCTTCATGCTGCGTCAGTTTGAAATCGCTCGTCTAGTTGGGATTCGTCCTTACAACGCGCTAGCATTCTCTGGCCCAATCGCAGTATTCGTTAGCGTCTTCTTGATCTACCCATTGGGTCAGTCTGGTTGGTTCTTCGCTCCATCTTTTGGTGTAGCTGCAATCTTCAGCTTCATTCTATTCCTTCAAGGTTTCCACAACTGGACTCTCAATCCCTTCCACATGATGGGCGTTGCAGGGATTCTCGGCGGTGCGCTCCTGTGTGCGATTCACGGTGCAACTGTAGAAAACACCTTGTTTGAAGATGGCGATGGTTCTTCCAACACCTTCCGTGCGTTCGACCCTACGCAAGCTGAAGAAACTTACTCGATGGTAACTGCGAACCGTTTCTGGTCGCAAATCTTCGGTGTAGCTTTCTCCAACAAACGTTGGTTACACTTCTTCATGCTCTTCGTCCCTGTGACTGGACTATGGATGAGTTCTGTCGGTATCATAGGTTTAGCACTAAACCTCCGCGCTTATGACTTCGTTTCTCAAGAACTGAGAGCTGCTGAAGATCCTGAGTTTGAAACGTTCTACACCAAGAACATTCTGCTCAATGAAGGCATCCGCGCATGGATGGCTCCACAAGATCAACCACATGAACAATTCATCTTCCCAGAAGAAGTATTACCTCGTGGTAACGCACTCTAAGCTTTGAAACGTCGGAAGATAAATGTACAATTATGTTTATCTTCCGGTTTTTTTTGATTCCGTATTTATATTCATCGATCGAGGTACTGCAAGAGTGGAAACGCCCTTTAATCCTACAATGGTTGCAGGTGGTGGACGCGACGCAGAATCATCAGGGTTTGCCTGGTGGTCTGGTAATGCGCGTCTGATCAACCTGTCTGGTAAGCTGTTGGGCGCACATGTTGCCCACGCTGGTTTGATTGTGTTCTGGGCTGGAGCGATGTGCCTATTTGAGGTAGCTCACTTCGTACCCGAAAAGCCAATGTACGAGCAAGGGATCATCTTGCTTTCTCACTTGGCAACCCAAGGTTGGGGTGTCGGGCCTGGTGGTGAAGTAGTGGATACATTCCCTTACTTCGTTGTTGGTGTACTGCACTTGATTTCTTCTGCTGTACTGGGTGTTGGTGGTCTATATCACGCATTGCGTGGTCCTGATACCCTAGAGCAATATTCTTCTTTCTTCGGTTACGACTGGAGAGATAAGGACAAAATGACTTCGATCTTGGGCTTCCACCTAATCATTTTAGGTTGTGGTGCATTATTGCTAGTCATCAAAGCAATGTTTGTTGGTGGTTTGTATGATACCTGGGCACCAGGTGGTGGAGATGTTCGCATCGTTACCAATCCTACGCTTAACCCTGCAATTATCTTTGGTTATTTACTGAAAGCCCCCTTCGGTGGTGAAGGCTGGATTATCAGTGTCAATAACTTAGAAGACGTTGTTGGCGGACATATCTGGGTTGCATTACTCTGCATCTCCGGTGGTGTATGGCACATCCTCACCAAGCCTTTCGGTTGGGCGCGTCGTTCCCTCGTCTGGTCTGGGGAAGCTTACCTGTCCTACAGTCTAGCTGCTGTATCCTTGATGGCGTTCGTAGCGTCGATCATGGTTTGGTATAACAACACTGTTTACCCTAGTGAATTCTTCGGTCCGACTGGACCTGAAGCTTCCCAAGCGCAAGCATTGACTTTCCTAATCCGTGACCAACGTTTGGGTGCAAACATTGCTACCGCTCAAGGTCCTACTGGTTTAGGTAAATACCTGATGCGTTCTCCTTCTGGAGAAATCATCTTCGGTGGTGAAACCATGCGGTTCTGGGATTTCCAAGGTCCTTGGTTGGAGCCATTACGTGGTCCTAACGGTTTGGACTTGAGCAAAGTCAAGAATGATATTCAACCTTGGCAAGCACGCCGTGCTGCTGAGTATATGACTCACGCTCCTCTGGGTTCTTTGAACTCAGTTGGTGGGGTCATTACTGAGACCAACGCATTCAACTACGTTTCACCTCGTGCGTGGTTGGCTTGTTCTCACTTCGTCTTAGGATTCTTCTTCTTTATCGGTCACTTGTGGCACGCAGGACGCGCTCGCGCTGCGGCGGCTGGTTTCGAGAAAGGAATCAATCGTGATACGGAAGCAGTATTGTTCTTGAACGACATCGACTAATTATCGGTGCTTCTAGAATTTAGTTAGCTACACAAAAACTCCTGTCGAATCGGCAGGAGTTTTTGTTTGTAGGAGACCAGCTATGATTGAAAGCTATCGGCGCACCAACACGAAAACTTAGACTTCTGAACTCTTTTCAGTTAGAGTTGGAGATTCACTGTCAGATTCTGAATCTATTTCTGGATCTGGCTCGACGGACTCAGCCCGCTTTAAACTAAGTTGGTTGATTAGTGATAGCACACTGGTTGCTCGATCGAATGAGGTATCCTCTACAAATATCACCGTGGGAGTACGTCTAAGTTGAACTCGTTTACCAATTTCACTGCGGACATAGCCAGTGACGGCTTTGAGTCCTTCCATCGTCTCCGCTCGGACTTCATCACTACCGTAAATACTGACAAAAACTTTGGTATGCTGAAGATCGCCAGCGACATCAACAGCGGTGACACTGACCATGCCAGCCCCAACCCTGTCGTCCTTGATATCAAAGAGGATCATCTGACTGACTTCGCGCTTGATTAGTTCGGCGACACGAGCCACACGACGATTATTAGTCATAATTTTTATTATATCTTGCTATCCGATCGACCCAACTTTAGGCGATCGGTGTAAACCCTAACATTGCTCTAAACGTCAAAATTACTGTCATGACGGTTCCCACCAAAAATCCCACCAGCGCGACTGCTGTAATCGGCCGCTTCCACAACGGTGCTACCCAGCCAAATGCTGAAATAAAGATACCGAGGATAATCGTAATAAAGTAACTTCCGTATCGTCCTACGTTATCAAAAAAATCACCAAACATTACACTTTTGATTCTACTAGCTGCCAGCAATCATTATAACCGAATTCAAAGGACGAAGATCTCGCCTACCTACCCACGCTCAAAACCCATCTCCAATCCCTCCGAGGAGGGCAGTATGATTATGCAACCCAAATTTGCGAGTGAATTAGCTTGGCAACAAGCGGAGTTTTTGATCCAACCGATCTATATCCGCATTATCGATCGAATCCGCCAACAGTCCGAGGTTTCGACATGGGAAGTAAGTTATGAGGAGGTGAAGGAACCGCAGCCGACCAATTATCTCTGTTTGAAATCACCAAATGGTCTGTTGAAGTTCGATATTTGGGATTTATGCTATCAGGTCTGTTTTCTCAATTATCATGGCACTCACAGCGAGATCGGCAGTCAAGTGGTAGAAGTGGATGCTAGTTTGATTGACATGGATGCACAGACTCCTGACTGGACTCGGTTAGACAATAAGGCGAAGGATGTGATTGCGCGTGTCTTTGAGAATTTGCCTGGATAAATTTTGATCGAACTAACACCCATAAAAAATATAACTGTGAATAACTTACAAACAACACTGCAAGCAGCTCGATCTGGTGCTGCTATTTATGATAGTTCTGATTGGGGCAAGATTCTGGTTGGCGATCGAGACCGCTTACGTTTCTTACACAATCAAAGTACGGCAGATTTTGAAAAGCGTCAGGTGGGAGAGGTTGTCGATACAGTATTTGTAACTTCTACAGCACGGACGATCGATCTGGCAACGGGATTAATGTTAGATGATGAAGTGTTATTAATCGTATCACCCAATCGGCGGGAATACTTATTTAATTGGCTCGATAAATATATCTTTTTTGCCGATCGAGTAACGTTAAAGGATGTTACTGATAGTTTGGCTAGTTTTACCTTAATGGGTGCAGAAAGTGCTGGGATATTGACACAATTAGGTTGTCCAAACTTGATTGAATCAAATCTTTCTAGCCATCAGTTATGTCGAGTTGATGGAATTGAAGTTCGCATCGTGATTGGAACTGAATTGGGCTTACCTGGATATCGATTAATAGTCGTTGGCGGAGCCTCTCCAGAGGAGAATCGATCTCAGTCAGTAGCATTACAACAAGCTCTCACTAATTTAGGTGCAGTGACTCTAGGCGAGGATGCCTGGGAATGCCTCCGAATCGCTCAAGGTAGACCCAAGCCCGATGCGGAGTTAACAGAGGATTACAACCCCTTGGAGGTGGGTTTGTGGCAGACAATTTCGTTTAGCAAGGGCTGCTATATCGGCCAAGAAACGATCGCACGGCTGAATACTTATAAGGGTGTGAAGCAGTATCTGTGGGGGATTAAGTTAACTGGATCTGTCGCAGTGGGTACGGTGATGACTGTGGATGGGGAAAAGGTTGGAGTCTTGACTAGTTGCAGTGAAGTTGATGGGCAGATATGGGGATTGGGCTATGTTCGATCGAAGGCTGGCGGTGTCGGTTTAAAAGTGACGGTGGGGGAAGTTGCTGGAGAAGTTATTAGTCTTCCTTTTGTTCAGCATGAATACCCTGTTTAACCTAGCTATCAATTATCAACCGAGATAAGCTTGTCGAACTCGCTCGTCAGCTAATAGATCTGCGGCACGTCCAGATAGGGTAATTTGCCCTGCTTCTAGTACATAACCGCGATCGGCAATTTGTAACGCCAGATTAGCATTTTGTTCTACCAGCAAAATTGTTACTCCTTGCTCGCGGAGCTTTTTAATAATCTCAAATATTTCTCGGACAATTGATGGTGCTAAACCCAGACTTGGTTCATCTAATAGTAACAGTTGGGGGCGACTCATTAAGGCACGGGCGATCGCCAGCATTTGTTGTTCACCCCCACTCAGTGTTCCCGCTAATTGATTGCGCCGTTCGGCTAGTCGGGGGAATTGTTGAAATTGCAATTCTAGATCGGACTTAATCCCCAATCGATCGTGACGACAATAGGCTCCTAATATCAAATTATCTAATACCGTTTGTTTAGTTAATACCCGCCGACCTTCGGGGCTGTGAGCAATACCCAGCTTGACGATCGCATGGGCATAGTTACGCGTAATCTCTTTACCGTTATAAATAATCTGCCCACTGCGGGGTTTAATGATGCGGGAAATAGCTCGAAGCGTCGTACTTTTCCCTGCTCCATTGGAGCCAATTAAGGTGACAACTTCTCCCGTTTTGATAATCAGATTTAGATCTTGAAGAGCTTGAATTCCCCCATAATTAACATACAGATCCTTAACTTCTAAGATCGGCGATAACTGTTGAACGGCTGCTGACATATTTTTTAGTTTAATTATCAATTATTAATTAATTAATCACTCACATCCTAAATAAGCTTCAATTACAGCCGGATCATTACGAACAAGTTCGGGATTACCTAATGCAATTAATTGACCAAAATCTAGTACGGCAATCCGATCGCATAAACCCATGACTAGTGGCACATGATGTTCAATCAATAATACTGTGAGATTAAATTGCTGTTGAATTTGACGAATAAAATTACTTAACTGACCTTTTTCACTGGGATTCATCCCCGCAGCGGGTTCATCTAATAATAAAATTTGGGGTTGCAATGCCAAGGCACGAGCAATTTCTAGCCGCCGCCGATCTCCATAGGCTAAGTTATTAGCCGAACTGGAGGCTCGATCTCCCAAACCGACTAAATCTAGTAATTGATGGGATCGATCGCGGATATCCCGTTCTTCGGCTGGTGTGGGTGGTAAATTAAAGATACCTTGGAATAGTCCACTATGAGTTTGAATGTGATGGGCGATGGTGATATTTTCCAATACTGATAAATTACCGAACAGACGAATATTCTGAAACGTCCGAGCAATTCCCCGTTTAGCAATTTGAAATGGTCGCAGACGGGAAATATCCACACCTTCATGCAACATTTGCCCGCTCGATGCCTGAATTAGTCCTGTCATCAGATTAAAAGTCGTAGTTTTTCCCGCACCATTGGGGCCAATTAAGCCAAATATTTCTCCCTTATTCACAGTAAAAGAAACATCATTTACCGCTACCAGACCCCCAAATCGGCGGGTAAGTCCTTGGGCAGTAAGTACAACATCAGTCTGGGCGAGAATAGATACCATCGATCGAGTGGTGC
>JAJAYU010000144.1 GCA_026786125.1 Chamaesiphon sp. | reverse complement strand
TAGATAGACTGAAAAATTCAGCATATTCCCTGTGTAAAAGCAGAAACTATCCACCTATCATCCTATATAAGGTGGATCTGCTGAATTTTTCAACTTATTGTAACATTATGCAAAATCCTCCCAAGAAGCTCCTAGACCAAGTTAGAGATGCAATTCGTCTCAAGCATTACTCCTACCGCACAGAAGAAACCTACGTGCAGTGGATTGTTCGATACATTTTGTTTCACAATAAGCGTCACCCCAAAGACATGGGAGTCCCAGAAATAGAGGAATTTTCAACTCATCTAGCCGTCGAAGGTAACGTTGCTGCCGCCACCCAAAACCAAGCTCTCAACGCCATTTTGTTTCTTTACCGCCAAGTTTTACAGATAGAACTTGCTGATCGAATTAATGCCATTCGTGCCAAACGCCCACAGCAAATTCCGATCGTTCTCTCTCCTGACGAAGCTTTTGCCATCATTCAACAAACTACTGGAGTCCACAGGCTGATGCTGCAACTACTTTACGGTAGTGGATTGCGCTTGCGCGAATGTATGGAGCTACGAATCAAAGACATCGACTTTGCCCAGTCTCAAATGGTTATCCGCTGCGGTAAAGGTCGTAAGGATCGAGTTACACTACTGCCGCAAAGTCTCATAGAACCTCTCCAAATTCACATTCAGCAAGTCCACCTCATCCATCAGCAAGATTTGGAACTCGGCTACGGGGCGACGGTATTGCCCTTTGCTTTCCATCGCAAAGATCCCAATGCTCCTCGTCAATGGGTTTGGCAATATGTCTTTCCTTCGTTAACTCGCTGTCAAGATCCTAGAGGTAGCGGGATTGTCCGGTTTCACCTCCATGAAAGTGGCTTGCAGAAAGCTCTCAAATCAGCCGTGCGAATAGCTAAGATCTCAAAGCGGGTTAGTTGCCACACTTTCCGCCATTCCTTTGCTACCCACCTGCTTCAAAGTGGTTATGACATTCGCACTATTCAAGAACTACTAGGTCATAAAGATGTCAAAACCACGATGATTTATACCCACGTTCTGAATCGTGGTGGGCGAGGTGTTGTGAGTCCACTTGATCGTTAATCACTGCTCAGTTATCAACAAATTTAAGTTTGGCTTAATCGATCTGAATACCGATCAGCGCGCTCACAGTCTCGCTCTCAAATCGCTCCCAACTTCGATCGCCGAGAACTGCTATGATGGGCTTGGAATAATCACTCATAATAAAAAGGCAAAGATTAATATGGTGCAAGCACCTGTAGCTCCGGTGGTGCTGGTAATTTTAGACGGTTGGGGATATCGACCAGATACCCACGGCAATGCTATTGCACAAGCCAAAACACCGAATATTAGTAGCTTGTGGACTGCTTATCCACACACCCTAATCGATACATCTGGCAGAGCCGTAGGATTACCAGATGGGCAGATGGGCAATTCGGAAGTCGGACATCTAAATCTTGGTGCAGGCAGAATTGTGCCACAAGAATTAGTGCGAATTTCTGATGCTGTCAAAGATGGAAGTATTTTACAAAATCCGGCACTGGTGAAAGTTTGTGAGACTGTCAAACAACATCAGAGCAAACTACATCTGATCGGACTTTGTTCTGAGGGTGGAGTGCATTCTCACATCGATCATCTGATTGGCTTGCTACAATTAGCTCAAGCTCAAAACATTACCGAAGTTTGTATCCACGTTATTACTGATGGACGTGATACTGATCCGCGCGATGGACTACTAGCGATCAAAAAAATCGAAGCGGCGATCTCTGAAATTGGGGTTGGCAAAATTGTAACTATTAGTGGTCGCTACTATGCACTCGATCGAGATCATCGCTGGGATCGAGTTAAGCTAGCTTACGACGTGATGACTGAAGCCGGATCTGGAACTGGTGAAACAGCCACTACTGTCCTAACCAATAGCTACGCCGCAGATAAAACTGATGAATTCATCAGCCCGACGAGAATTGCCCCAGGTGCGATCAAACCTAATGATGGCTTAATTTTCTTCAACTTCCGTCCAGACAGGTCTAGACAGCTTACTAGTGCCCTCGTGAATCCCAACTTCACTGGCTTTGTCCGCGAGCAAATTGCTCCCCTGACACTTGCAACTTTTACTCAGTACGACTCAACATTGCCAGTTCTAGTTGCGTTTGAACCACAGCAGCTTCAGAATCTACTGGGTGAAGTGATTGCGGCGAAAGGTTTACGTCAGTTTCGAGTTGCTGAAACTGAGAAATATGCCCATGTGACTTATTTTTTCAATGGTGGATTAGAGCAGCCATTAGCAGGCGAAGATCGGGAATTGATTCCCAGTCCCCAGGTGAGTACATACGATCGCGCTCCAATGATGTCTGCGGCGACAGTGACAGATGTTGTGCTCAAGGCGATCGCCAAACAAATATATGCTCTAATTGTGGTTAATTATGCCAATCCCGATATGGTTGGACATACGGGAAAAATGGAGCCAACTATTCAAGCGATTGAAGCTGTAGATGCCTGCCTGGGCAAGTTATTAGCAGGCGTAGGCAAAGTCGGCGGTACGACAATCATCACCGCAGATCATGGCAATGCGGAATATATGTGTGACGAGCAGGGCAATCCCTGGACAGCACACACCACCAATCAAGTTCCATTGATTTTGGTCGAAGGTGAACGTCGCCAACTTGAGGGACACGGTACGGATGTCATGCTCCGCGAAGACGGCAAACTAGCAGATATCGCACCGACAATTCTCGAAATTCTCCAGATTCCCCAACCTGTAGAAATGACGGGCAAATCGATGGTAGTTCCCACTTTAGTCGAATTTCAGCACACTCGATCGCCCATGCGTGTTGGCGTGTAAAATCGATGTCCCTGACGCTGAGACCCGATCGAGATACAATAAATTAAAGACTATTAAGATTTAAAAAGACTAAATGAATACTGTTCAAATTATCGAAATTATTTGGTGTGTAGCTGCATTTTGTTTGACCGCAATGGTCTTGCTCCACAGTCCCAAAGGTGATGGGATCGGTGGAATTGGTGGTCAAGCTCAGTTATTTGCCAGCACCAAAAGTGCCGAAAGCAACCTCAATCGCATTACCTGGGGCTTATTTCTAATATTTATCACGCTGACGATTGTGCTCAGTGCTGGTTGGCTCACTAATGGAGCTGTGCCAGTTCCTGTTACAGTTCCACCTGTTGGTAACTAGTACTCTGGGTTGCAGATCTAGTTACTATTTTTAAGAGACTGGGGGACTGGGAGAAATTAAGAATATCCTGGTTTCCTTAGTACTAGGATCTAATTTGGCTGAAATCCAGATGGTAGGTGTTGTGTTGATACGTTTTCCGAGGAGCGCACATCACGACAATGCCCACCATATATTCTTGAGCTATCAAATATCAACTAGATTAAGGTCCTGCAAATACTGCATTCTCGATATCCTGACGACTGAGGGAGTATTTGAACGTCCGATAGATACTGGGCGGAGTATCGGAAATAGAGCTGGGAACAGTTGCTGAATGATATCTAACTGTCAGCTCTTCGACATCTAAGGATAATTCTGCGTGCCAATCAGGTCGATTAATGTGCCAGCAATGCAACTCATTATCATCTTGTTCACAACCCATCGATAGTAGCCATTGTTCGATTTCTGGTAGTGGATGATTGTACAGTGGCGTATCAGTCGGTAGTAGGGTCATGGATGGCATTGATTCGGAGGTAAAGCGATACAGAGACGATCGACTTAACCTATTTTAGATCGATTATCTGGCTATTTAGACGATCAAAACTAAATTTAGATGCTCAATCTTCAGTCTTGCTCAAATATTGGGGATAATTGCCGCCAAATCCGCTGGCGTATTACAGTTGACTAGACAGAGCGGATCGGCAACTACCAATTCGGTCACGACCTGCATTTTCAGCCAGCCTTGGAAAGATCGTCCCCCATTATCGATGTATTCGATCGCTGATTCACGGCAAATTTGGCGATAAAAGCCACACAACGGCTCCCATCCTTTAGATACATGTCGAGGCAGATAAGCGATGCTCTGGGGGTCAATAGAGGGCAAACTGTCGATCCAAGTTTGGATCGCTGGAGTTGATAAATTTGGCAGATCGCAGGCGAGCAGAAGTAACCAATTGGCGTTGATTTTCGCCAAAGCTTGGGAAAAAGCCATGAGTGGACCTCGATCGGGTGGCTGTTCGAGGATAAAATTGCAGCTATCAGGTAAAAACTGTCGATACTGTTCTGGCCACGGTGTCACCACATAAATCTGCCCCCGATCTACACAGGTAGCAACGACATCATAAATCCGTCGAATCAATGGTACACCAGCAATCTCGATCGTCGCTTTATCTCGACCCATCCGAGCGCTACGACCACCAGCCAAAATGATGATCGCCAGTTTACTAGCAGCCATAGTTTAGTACCCTGAGGGGATTTTAGATACTGGAATCGGTTTCGGAGCTTGAGCCATAGTTGGTAGTTTTGGTGGACGTGGTGCCGCACTCTGGACAAACACGGCCATCTGTGGTTCGGGTGCGACTAGACCACTTCCTTCTGCTTCTGCCCTTTTAGCCAGATCTTGTTTGAGTTTTTCATTCATTACTCCTTGCTGGCGTTCTTGGTTTTGCGACCTTCTCAATTGGTCTTGTTGGGTTCTCCAGGTAGTTTGAGTATGCATCGTATATCCATATACGATCAAACTTAATCCAAAAACACTACCAAACAGCACCATTGAAACTTTTTGGGCAGCTAGCAGTGATTTGAGCCAGACCGGAGCTGGAGCATGGCGAGGTAGTTGCCGAACTCGCTGGTTTTGAAGATGATTGACACCAATTGTCGTTGATTGTGATGGTGCAGGTTTTGAAGCTAAAGATTTTTTAGCTTGCTGCTTGGGTAGTCTGCTCCCGCGAGTAACTGCGTGGGAATCGTTGAGATTGGGTAGTCTATTTGGTTGATGCATGTAGGAGATTGTGAGATATCTGCCGTTTGTATGTTAGCATTCTCCAGATCGATATATGTTTCAACTGCGAGATCGATGCAATCACCAATAATGATTCGATTAGTTCAAATTGGCTGTTGTACAATGGCTGGATGGCAAGTCGCTAGTAGTGTGATGGCCAATAATCTCCTGCCAGATGGGGACATTCCAGAGGAAGTGCTCAGAGCCGAAATTATCACCGAAGCCAGATCGCCGATTAGTGGTAAAGCTTTATCTGCCAAAGATTTTGCCGAGTTGATCGTCAATACCAAACAACAGTTAGATCGGGATGATGCAATTGCAGCTACCACTAATTCTAAGTTCAAGGAAGCATTATTATTACTGCGATTGCGCGGGTTTCTCAGATCTGTAGGAATACCAATTAAATAGTGGATGATGGATAATTTGTTGGCTATTTATCAGCTAAAAATTCTAGATAGCCAGCGGTCAAATCTTTGACGGAGAGATCGAAAAATTGTTTACCATGTTCGGGTGTTGCCAGACTTGGATCGGAACCCATTCTACCATCTGGGTAACGACGACGAAAATCTGCTGCGCCGAGAATTTTGCGTTGTGTGGAAAGATTAGTTGGATCCAAATAGCTCGACTTAATCGATTCAGGATAGAGATACTGAGTCAGAGCCACTTCTGAAGGTGTTGCATGAGAACCCTCTAAATTACCATACAATTCTTTGGCCAGACGATAGACACTCCCAGACATAAACCAATTTGCTGTTTGACATTCTACTCGATCGGCATTGGGAATATTTAGATCTGACAAATGGGCGTATGTCTCGGAATAAGCTGCTTTGAGCGTCGCAATATTACCGCCTTGACCGTTGATAAAAAAGAATTTGGTAAATCCAGCTCGGACCAAGCAGGTAATATAATCACGGATAACCAGAATCATCGTACTCGGACGCAAACTGATCGTACCTGGAAAGCTGGTATGGTGTAACGCCATCCCGACATTAATCGTCGGCGCAACCAGAGCATCAGTAGCTATGCCCACCGCTGCGGCAATCCCTTCGGCACAAATGGCATCAGTCCCAATTAATCCGGTTGGGCCATGTTGCTCAGTCGAACCGATCGGTATAATTATGCCAGTAGATGTTTGGAGGTATTGCTCAACTTCTGTCCAAGTACTCAAATGTAATTGCATAAAATAATTGATAATTGATAGTTGATAATTGATAGTTAATTAATTATTGATATTCTCCCACACCCCACCACCCACACTTCCCATACGCCAAATTGTCCTTAGAATACGACGTAGTAATTATTGGTGAAACCGCAGCAGCGCGAACAGCAGCAATCGAGGCGGTGAATCTACAGGCGCGGGTTGCACTAGTCCTCCCCCAGTCCTCAGTCCAGTCTAGCAGCGATTTCTATCTATATGCTTTGACACAAATAGCTAAATCTACTAGATCGAATCGCCCTGGGCTTCAGCCGCCATCTAGCTATCCCTGGCAGTATGCTGCTTTAGCCAGTCAACGACTCGAACAACAATTTAGTCCAGGGTTATTAGCAGAGAGGGGGGTAGATGTAATCATTGGTAATGGTGAATTTTGTCGTCGTCCTCAGTTAGCGTTCAATGTTAATCAGCGATATCTCCGTGCTCGTGGCTATCTGATGGCGACAGGATCGGTAGCTCACGAGCCGTCGATTCCAGGAATTGAGCAAGCAGGTTATCTGACCATTGATAGATTATCTGGTTTAATTGATCGCAAAATTCCATTAAGATGGGCAATTATTGGTTCAGAATTGATCGGGATTGAACTAGCCCAGACCCTGGCAAAACTGGGCTGTCAAGTCAAACTAATCGTCGAGACAACCCAGATTTTACCCTATGAAAATCTAGAGACTGCCAGGCTAATTCAGGCACAGTTAGAAGCAGATGGTGTTCAAATTTATCTAGCAACTACTGTCTGGAAGGTCGAGTTAGAAAATACCTGTAAATTAGTCTTAATTGAAGATGAATCGATCGATGTGGATGAAATTTTTCTGGCTTTACCCGATCAACCATTGCTACAATCATTTAATCTCGATGGTGTTGGAGTTGATTATACAGATAAAGGCATCTCGATCGACAAAAGGCTTCAAACATCCCATCGCCAAATTTATGCCTGTGGAAGTGTCTGCGGTAATGTGCTGGGTGGCTATCACGGTGAGAGCTTGACTCAGTTTGAAGCAAAGATTGCTGTCCAGAATATCCTGTCTTGGCGTAAGACTAAAATTAATTATGATAGTTATAACAATCTACCTTGGGCAGTCTACACCGATCCACCTTTAGCACGAGTCGGGATGACCATAAATACTGCCATAAATAGCCCTAGCCAGGATCTAGTTATCCTCAAACAATATCTGAAAACTTGCCCCCAGGCAATCATTGACAATATTACTAGTGGTTGTTGTCAAATTATTGTCACCCATAAAGGTCAAATTATCGGTGCTGAAATTGTCGGTCAAAATGCTCCAGAATTAATCCAAATCCTCGCACTAGCAATTCAGCAAAAACTAAAAATTGCCGATCTCACTGCCTTTCCTATTCTATCGCCGAGCTATACCGAATTGATCGATCAAACGGCTCAATCATGGTATGCATTTGATCGAACTCAGCGGCAAAAACAACCTTGCTGGCGTAAGCTATTGCAATGGTGGAAATAGATGGAAAAACCTCGTCTTCGCAACAGAAAATTTCTGCCGTTTTTCGACAGTATCAATAATCCTGAGTTTCATCATTTCCCCCAAGGTATAGCAGTTGATAGTACCCCGCCACAACCGGAGTTATCACCATTTGATTCGGATATCTTAGCCGTGTGCGGTATTTTGGGACATCGTGCCCACGCAGATGATTTTAGAGCCTTGCTGAGAGCCTACCCTAAAATTCTTGCGCGGATTCAGATCGCGGTAGATGGGGAGATTTTTCCTGGTAGAAGTACTGATTCAGAATTTCTCGAAGACTTAATCACAATTTGGTTCAAAAAACATGGATTCGAGCACATTTTTTGTGGAAGTATCCATCGGGGACAACTCAAAGGGATGCATTATGTTGGACGATATCTCCAATTGCAACAGCAAGGAGTAGCGGGGAAATTGCCTGAAAATCAGCCTCAACAAGAAGTGATTGAAGGTGCTGTCTATACGATCGGAGTATTGCTCAAATATGGTAGTCAAATTATCATCGATAGGCGTAATGGCTACGCTTTAATTTCCGATGCAGTGGAATTATTAATTGCTGCTACCCAAGCCTTTAAACTCAAAGATCGTCCAAACTCAGTCTGTACTTTACCCGTTGTTGATGTTGATACTGGACATACTTATTCCGCAGTATTTGTCAAAGAAGATAATGCAATCGTCACTTTCTATCCCGACGCTACCCCTACAGATCCACAATGTTAAATCCAATCCTTGACTTTATATACCCACATCCCAATATATTCGCGAATTGCTGCTGTCGTGATCGAAAGGTGTTCCTCATCTGGCATCAAGCTTAAAATTATAGATTCAGTTTGGAGATTTGGTTCGTCCAATTCTAGCTGAGAAACACGATAATCAGTTGGTGCAGCAATCGCTGCGATCCCTAGATGTTTGAAGATTGCCATCGATCTCGGCATGTGCATCGCCGAAGTTACGAGCAAAATAGTTTTGAAATTATTTGCGTTCAAAATCTTCTGCACATAGACAGCATTATCACGAGTATTCATCGAATCCCCTTCAGGAATGATATCGTCAGCAGGAACGCCCATTCTCACCAATAATTTAGTCAAGTCTTCGGATTCAGGACTACCGCCACCTTTCCAGATGATTCTGCCCCCACTAACGATGATTTTTGGTGCTTTGCCTGCATGATATAAATTAGCCCCATACCACACTCTATCGCCTGCCTCTGAAAAATCAACATCAGGGCGTGGATATGCTTGAGGTCTAATCCCACCACCCAGCACCACAATCGCATCGGCAGTTGGTAGTTCGGTTTTGGAAATATTTTGCCATTCCAAAGATTGAGCCAGCCAATTGCTTACCCAAGTATTTCCACTCAGACATAAAATGATTAAAGCTGAACCAATAAATGCGGGGGTTAATTTAGAGTTGATCCACCACAATCCCAGTGCAATGATTAATAATAGACAAGCCGCACCCATTGGGTAAAAAAAGAGTGGGACTAGTTTAGAGAGAAATAAAAACATTTAGTTTCGTAGAGTGAGATGGTGTTAGCCTAGGGTAAGTTTTCAACGATCGTCGCTAACTTATCCGCTGCACCTGCTGCGCCGCGAACCTGGCGTAATTCAGCTTTCATCATCGCTAATTTTTCAGGATGTTTGAGATAGTCGATGGTAAATTCTGCAACGGTTTTCGCGTCTAAATAACCGATTAGTTCGGGAACAATTTCCCGTTGATTTGCCCAGATATTCGGCCATGCTAGCTTGCGGTTGCCGAGAGTGCGGAGAGCGATTGTATTGACTATTTTAGCGATCAGTGAACCAATTAACGGCAAGTTAACTAATACACCTAATCCCCCATCCCAAGCTCGCATCGCGTCCAATTGTTGCATCGGTAAAATTACAATCATCGGTACACCCAACGCCCCTAGTTCGGCAGTATTCGCACCAATAGTTGTTAAACACAGCGTACATTCAGTCAGTAATTCATAAGCTGGAAATTCAGTGTGCAATGTCACTTTCAAGCCGCTAGGTGTCTGAAGATAACAACCTGTTTCAGCTTCGATTAGTATTGATGTAGCACCATTTACCATCACGATTGCTGGATTATGAGCTGGATCGCCATATTTAGCGATCGTCGCGAGATCGATCGTCGGTGCAACCGGAATCACAAATTTTGCCTGTGGATACACTACTTTAATATGTTCAGCGATCGCCAGCATCAATGGCAATCCCATTCCCAATTTTGCTACTTTAGAGCCAACTAATAAACCGATAGTTATATCATTATTATGATCCTTAATTACGTCAGAATTGAGACTACTTTGGCTCTCAACCATCAGATCGCCAACGACAGTAAACTTATTTAAATATTGTGGCTTAACCTTGTCAATAACTTGAGCATTCATCACCGCAAACCTGTCGATCGATCCCTGCCATCGCGCTGCCCATTCAGCATAAACCACAGTTTGATAACCTAATCGTTTACCAATTAATACTGGAAAAAACTGATCGCCACCGAGAAAAATTACAATTCCTTTCGATCGCCAATCCCAACCTTCAGCAGTTTTACCCCATACTAAAAACTTGGTAAAATGCTCTGCACCCTGAACCCGATCTATTTCAGGATAAGCAGTTAACATTTGCACTTCTCGACCACTGGCATTCGGACAGGGTGACATCATCACGGAGATGCGAATAGTTGATCGATCTTCACCGAGCTTGGCTCTTAATGCTCTCACCACTGGACGCACCCAAGTAGTTACTTCTCCAGGTGCATTTGAGAGAATGATAATATCGATCGGCTCAATAGTATTCATTTCAACTTTCTACGATGATAGTTATTTTACGCGATCGTTGAGCGATCGTATTACGCGATACTTGAAAATATTTTGACGCACTACCCATATCAAAAGATAGTAATCTATCATCACCTCGATCGAGCATTTTCTTCGGTTTTGATGGTTTAATTCCCTGTGCTTTTAATAGTTCCCTAGCTAACGCTCTGGCTAATAGTGGCGGCACACTATTGCCAATCTGACGACAGCCATGCCATTTGGTTGCATGAAGGCGAAACCAATCTGGATAGGAATGGAGCCTAGCTGCCTCTCTGACCGTGATTACCCGTGCAAATAGCGGATGAATCGGTCTGGGCGATGTATGTGCTCCCCTCGCGCTGTCAGTACCAGCCCTGAGTGTATTGCACAGCCCAGTTGGTTCGAGTCGGCGAAATCTACTAATCGGGTCAGTTTTGCCCTGGGGTGTAGATGCAAATCGAGTTTGTGAAGATTGGGTATGTTGAGTTCTGACGCTGCATGTCAGCAGATCGGGATCGAAGTTGCGGCAATAACTATAATCATCAGGATCTCGATCAAACCCTCTCAATTTTCGCCCATAAGTACTGGTTGTTTGCCATTTTACAGGTACAACATCGCCTAAATTGAGCTGCTCAAAACTATCTGCATTTGGCAAATCACCGATGGCTTCTTCAACACTAATTCTCTGGTTACTTGGGACTGGATAGTCAGGTGATTGCAAACCATTGCGGGTACCGACTAAAAATAACCTGCGGCGATCTTGGGGTACGCCATAATCGGCTGCATTTAATACTTGATATGGTGTCAATACATTATATCCAGCCGCTCCTAAAGCCACAATTAGTTCCTCTAAAAACTGAGCATGTTTACCAAGGGTTAAACCCCGCACATTTTCAAACACACAGTACTTGGGATTTAATTCTTGAACAATTCGCACATAGTGAAATACTAACTGATTCCGTGGATCTTCAAAGGCGCGTTTGCCCATTAACGAAAAACCTTGGCACGGCGCACCGCCCACCACCACATCAATATCTTTGTTGCCCAATTTAGCACGGCGACGAATCTCGGCACCCGTGAGATCGATCACACTCGCGCAGATTGTCGTAGTGTCAGGAAAATTATACTCGTGCGTTGCACAATGAATCGGATCGATTTCCACCGCTGCGACAATATCAAACCCCGCCTGCTCAAACCCTAGAGACATTCCTCCAGCACCAGCAAAAAGGTCAATTCCGATCGGTCTACTCATTAGAAGCAAGTACTGGATCTAACTATTTTATCAGTAGTTAAGATGTTCTGGTCTGAAGATTTTTAGATTTGATACAATACGGACTGTAGAAAAAAGCAAACATGACTGACGAATCGATCGTAACACCCCAGGAACGGATGGGGATTATTCAAGGTGATATTACTAAGTTAGCAGTAGATGCGATCGTCAACGCGGCAAAAAGTTCGCTGCTGGGCGGTGGCGGTGTCGATGGCGCGATTCACCATGCCGCAGGTGAAGATTTATTAGCAGAATGTCAGCAGCTCAATGGTTGTCCAACTGGTGAAGCGAGAATCACCGATGGCTATCTGCTTCCAGCTAAATATATCATTCATGCTGTTGGCCCAACTTGGCGCGGTGGCAGAGCAGGCGAACCGGAATTATTGGCTAGCTGTTATCGAGCGAGTCTCACCCTAGCCCAGCAGTATGGTATTCAGACTATCGCTTTTCCCGCAATTAGTTGTGGTGCCTATGGCTACCCGATCGAACTAGCTGCTAAAGTTGCCCTAGAGACGGTGTATGCCGTGTTAGAACATGAACCGTCGATTCTAGGGGTTAGTTTTGTCTGTTTTAGCGATGCTGATTATGATATCTATGTTGAAGCCTTTGGAATGCTTTAAACTTTGGCACTAACTTTGATTTTGGGCGATATAAAATAATCGCCTTTTTCATCAACACCAATTTGCCCCAAAGATTCATCCCCAGTAATCAACCTGGCACCACGTTTGCGCGTGAAATAACTCCAAGTCCACTGAATAAATACCACCAATTTATTATCAAATTCAATCAGATAATAAATATGTACAAATACCCAAATCAACCAGGCAAAAAAGCCTGACATCTTGACCTTACCAAAATCAGCTACTGCTGAATGTCGGCCAATTACCGACAAACTGCCCACATCATCGTATTCAAAAGCTGGTGAAGTTTTACCCTCAAGCCGCTTGACAATCAAATCCGCAACATACTTACCTTCTTGAGTTGCCACAGGTGCAACTCCTGCCAATGGCTTGCCATCTGGCTTGGTGAAGTTGGCCAGATCTCCCAGCACAAAAATCTGCGGATAGCCCTTGATACTCAGATCCTGCTCAACCATCACCCTGCCAACTCGATCGAGTTCGGCACCCGTATGTCCTGCTAAAATAGTACCCATCACCGAAGCCTTTACCCCCGCAGCCCACAACACCGTGCGAGCTTCGATTTTTTGGATCTCTTCGCCTTGACGAACGGTCACAATGTTGTCTTCAATATTCGTCACCAGTGCCTTCGTCTGCACCTCAACGCCCAACTTTACCAGCGATTCCTCTGCCTTTGCAGATAAATCCGGTGAGTATGGCGGCAACACTCGATCCATCCCTTCTACCAGCACGATTCTAGTCTCAGCCGTATTGATATTGCGGAAATCGCGCTTGAGCGTACTGTATGCTAGTTCCGAAATCGCGCCTGCCAATTCTACCCCAGTCGGGCCGCCACCAACGATTACAAACGTCAGCCAAGCGCGGCGTTTCTCGACATCGTGTTCCTTCTCCGCCGCTTCAAACGCCATGAAAATCCGCCGCCGCATTTCCAGTGCATCTTCCACTGTCTTCAAGCCTGGAGCGGTAGGTGCCCACTGCTCATTCCCAAAATAGTGATGACTAACTCCAGTTGCAACGATCAGGGTATCGTAATTGATCTCACCCTTATTTAAAAAAATCTTCTGTTGATGTGGATCGACATCTTGCACCTCACCCATCAACACTGTCGTGTTTTGCTGCTTATTGAGGATCGATCTCAGTGGTGAGGAAATTTCCGCAGGCGACAAACCACCTGTCGCCACCTGATAGAGCAAGGGCTGGAATAAATGAAAATTTCGTTTATCAATCAACGTTACCTTAACAGGTGCGTCACCTAATGACAGAGCGGCATGAAGTCCCCCAAAACCGCCACCAACAATAACTACATGATGCGGCGACTGTTGCTCAACTTTATTTGTCACGATCGGGTTTCCTCAATTCAATCTTCAGCAGGTTATTTGGTCTAGAACTTACTTGAGGGATAAAGTCAAGGTTTTTCACGAACATCTATGTCTATCTTAATAGACTTTTACCAAAAGACAAGCATTTTCTGCTGAAGTACTTGCAGCTAGTGCATTTTAGCTATTCCAATTATCCTCGCGTCTGTTGTTCTCAATCTGATCGCAGCCCAAATATCCAAGCAGGTGGATTGTTTTCCGTGTAATCACCACGAAAATAACCTCTGATTGGTGATTCGAGCGGACCAGCAATTACTTCCCAGGTTTTTCCTAATCGCGAAGATATTACTTTCTTAATATCCGAGATATCTCTCATCGGAATATCCATATATGCATTATAAGTATTGAATGTTTCTGGATAAACACGCAACAGATAAGTTTGGATAATTATCTTTTTACCTTCCGAAGTTTCTACTTCTACTGTTTCATTTGGGTAATCAATTTCTTGAGGATGATGATGGGAACTATCATACCTACGCTGATAAGTTTTCAGAAAATGAATATCAGGAGTTTTAGGTGGTTGTGGTTTACTTGCTGGAGATTGAGAAGTATACTGATTCGATATTGGTGTACTAAGATCGGACATGAATGATGAACCCACTCAAAATAGTTATACTCAGATCGTAGATCTTATTTTCGAGAATGCCAAGGAATCAATTGAAGGTCTCGATCGAAGCATCAACAGTCTAAATGCTCAATTAAGTGCTGTTGCAGGTTTTAGTGCCGCTCTGATTAGGTTTGCTGGCGATTTACCAGATCGATCTGCCAGTTTGATAGATTCACTACCATGTTATACCTGTTCGATTCTCAAAATTTTAAGTTTGATTCTACTATCGACGGTAACGTTAATTAGTCTGAGTGGATTTCTACCAAAAGATGGCGGAGAAGACCAGATTATCTCTCCAGCAGAACAAGTCGAGAAATGCATCGATTTGTCTGAGGATGAATATAAACTACTGTTTATCTCTCAGTACGATCGAGATATTGAGAGTCTAAACAAGTTGAGAATCTGGAAAGCAAAACGTTTGATACTAT
>JAJAYU010000143.1 GCA_026786125.1 Chamaesiphon sp. | reverse complement strand
GTAACAAGCTGGTTGATACTGTAATCGATACGGGGTTTTCAGGTTTCCTGACTTTACCCTTAGATATTATCACTGCTTTAGACTTGACTTGGAAAGGTCGTGATATTGCTACGTTAGGAGATGGTACTTCCTGCATTTTTGAAGTTTATATCGCAACTGTCGTCTGGGATGGGCCGCATATCACAATTGATATTAATGAGTCTGAAACAGTACCATTGGTTGGAATGCGATTACTTCGAGGTTACGATCTGCGGATTCAGGCAATTGAAGGTGGTTCTGTAACGATCAAAGCATTGCCATTCTGACAGTTAATTAGAACGCTCATAGACAATCCGAAATCTTCTAGCTGGAGCGGTGTCTAATGTATCGATCGAGTCTTCAAAGGAAACCTGAGTTAATCCAGTCTCAGTAAATCTATTCAACTCATCCTTAGTCAGTGGAAAGGGTAAACGATCGCAAGCATCTTCAGGATCGCGTCCGCGACAGACGACAAATAACTTGCCATTAGGGGCGGCAAAATTACCGATAGAAGTAATTGCATTTGGACGGATGTTTGCAGGTAGTGCTTGAATTGTATAAATCTCAATCACCAGATCGAAACCAAATTCCCACTCGACTGGAGCAGCAAATAAATCAACAGCTTGATAATTTACCTGGGATGTAGGAAATCTGTGATGACACCAATTGATCGCAGTTTGAGATAGATCAAATGCTGTGACTTTAGCACCGAGTTTGGCTAGATATTCGGCATCGTCACCCAATCCACAGCCAACAACTAATACTCGTAGATTTTGCAGATTTAATTGAGCTGTTTCAATCCAGTCGATCAGCCATCCATTCACACCTCGATCTGCCCAAGGAATTGCATCGGAATTTCCTTGAGCTTCTGCATACAGTGTTTCAAACCAGCTAGTATAATCCCCATTGGCGTAGGCGGCAGCAGATAATTCGTACAAGCGAGTTCTAGATTTTGTCATAACTTCTTATACTCTTGGGTTCAAGCGGCGACTATAACCATTGTGGCAGAATAAGAATAGATTTTGCCCCAACTGTCTAGGATAATCGTTCATGCTCCGCATCTCTGAAGTCAAACTCTCACTCGATCGCACTGAAGCGGATATTCAGTCAGCTATTCTCAAGAAGCTCTCGATCGCGCCTCAGGATCTGATTCGCTATACTGTGTTCAAGCGGAGCTATGATGCACGGAAACGGGGTGCAGTTTCGTTTGTCTATGTGATTGATGTGGAGACGACGCGGGAGAAACAGTTACTTCAGCGATTCAAGAAAGATCCACATATTGTGCCGACTCCCGATACTAGTTATCGTTATGTGGCTCAAGCAACGACTAAACTAGAACAACGTCCGATCGTGATTGGTTGTGGCCCATGTGGGATGTTTGCTGGGTTATTATTGGCACAGATGGGATTTCGGCCGATTATTTTAGAACGCGGGAAAGCGGTACACGATCGATCTGTCGATACGTTTGGCTTCTGGAGCAAGGCAAAATTCAACCCCGAATCCAATGCTCAATTTGGAGAAGGTGGTGCGGGGACATTTTCCGATGGAAAGCTGTATAGTCGAATCAAAGATGCCCAACATCATGGACGCAAGGTATTAGCCGAGCTAGTAAATGCTGGAGCTGCACCGGAAATCCTATATATTAATAAGCCCCACATCGGCACCTATCGACTAGTAAAAATCGTCGAAAATATCCGTAATTCGATCGAATCCCTCGGTGGTGAAATTCGTTTCCAAAGTCGGGTAAAAAATATCAATATCGAAAATGGCCAAGTCTGCGGTGTTACCCTCGCTAGTGGCGAATATATCCCCAGTAACCATGTCATTCTAGCCGTCGGACATAGAGCACGCGATACTTTTGAGATGCTCCATCATGCGGGCGTATACATCGAACCCAAACCATTCTCGATCGGCTTTCGTGTCGAACATCCCCAATCCCTAATCGATAAATGTCGGCTAGGATCTCAAGTCGGACATCCAATGCTCGGTGCGGCTGATTATAGTCTAGTTCATCACTGTGCCAATGGTCGATCGGTTTATAGCTTCTGTATGTGCCCAGGTGGGCAGGTTGTGGCGGCTACCTCGGAAGTCGGGCGGGTAGTGACAAATGGGATGAGCCAATATGAGCGCAGCGGTAAGAATGCCAATAGTGGTATCGTGGTGGGGATTACACCAGAGGACTATCCTGGTAGTCCGATCGCCGGAATTGAGTTTCAGCGACGACTAGAAGAGAAGGCTTTTGAGTTGGGTGGCGGTACATATAAAGCCCCAGGACAACTGGTAGGCGACTTTTTGACAGCTACAGCCTCCACACAATTAGGCAGCGTTAAACCGTCGTATAAGCCAGGGGTTCACCTCTGCGACTTGAGTTCGAGTTTACCAGATTACGCGATCGAGGCTATCCGCGAAGCTATCCCTGCTTTTGACAAGCAAATCGACGGGTTTTCGATGCACGATGCGGTGCTGACTGGAGTGGAAACTCGCACCTCGTCGCCGATTTGCATTAAGCGGGGGGCTGATTATCAGAGTTTGAATACCCAGGGTTTATATCCAGCAGGTGAGGGGGCTGGTTATGCTGGGGGGATTTTGTCTGCGGGGGTGGATGGAATTAAGGTAGCGGAGGCGGTAGCGTTGAGTCTTCAGAAACAATCAAGTTGGTCAATCTGAATTGTCACTACTAGCTAACTCGATCGAATATGGTTTGCAGATCATCGGGTGGAGTGACGCTTGTTGTCATTGTATGTACAATAGGCGTAAAATGGGAAAATGAAAGATATTCGATGGGATCTATCGAAAAATGAAAAGCTTAAATCTGAGCGCGATGTGTCATTTGAAGCAGTTTTAGTCTCTATTCAGCAGGGGAATGTACTTGATGATGTCATCCATCCAGATCGAGAAAAATACCCAAATCAACGATTACTGGTAGTAAAACTCAAGGAATATGCGTATCTAGTTCCTTATATAGAGACAGAAACAGAGATTTTTTTGAAGACTATTATCCCATCACGAAAAGCAACGAAAAAGTATCTTAGGGGAAGTAACAGCAATGAATGAACTCGATCTTGAAGAACAAGAATTCTTAGCAACATTTGAAGCAGGAGAATGGCAATCTGTTAATGAGCCAAATCGCCTGACCGAACTTCAAGGTTATGCTAAAGCTGCAATGTCAAAGGATAAACGAATTACGATGCGGTTATCTTCAATGGACTTGGAACGCATTCAATCTAGAGCTATTGAGGAAGGTATTCCTTATCAAACACTTATTTCTAGTGTGATCCATAAATATGTCACTGGTCGATTAGTTGATGTAAGACATTAGAGATAAATGAATGTAGATTTTATCGATTGTCTTGTTGAATCGAAAATGGTGTTGGTGGGCAATGCCCACCCTACGTTACTATTATCTCATCCCGAAAAGCAACGAAAAAGTATCTTAGTGGAAGTACCAGCAATGAATGAACTCGATCTTGAAGTTTGGTTGCAATCTTTGCAGGTGTGGCTAATACATTCAGCCTTAAATAATAGATTATGATTAGCCTTGAATATTCGGTAATTGAGAAGTCAGCAACCGATCCATCCAGCCTTCAAAATAAGTCATATTTGTAGCTTGTTCCTGTGGATCTTGGCTATCTAATGGATGTGGAGCCAAACCTAAGATGGTTGCACTAGTTACACAGTACATCGACTTCTGAAAACTCTGACAGATTTTGACCAATAAATCATCTTCTTGACGTTTGGTGCTTTGATAGATTTCGTGCAGATATGGTGGAATGTAATGCCGCATATCCTGCATTAATAAAGTGGGTGGAATTCCAGAACAACCGATCGGCAGTGGATCGGCATATAATGCTCCATAGGTAAATTCAGCCTGGGCAACTGGAATTTGATGGGCTTGAGCATTGTAAGAAACTACACCAAAAAATGGTGTGCCCCGGAAGAAAATAGCTTCCACATACGGCACCGCTACGTCCATCAAGAAGGTTATATGTGCAGCCGGAGGTAAGATGTCATAAGACTTACCATCGATTTCGACGGCATAGTTAATCGGATTGCCCGCCGCCGCTACCAGCCCAGCTTTGATCCAATCTACTACCTCTGGAATACTAGTGACTTTTCCTTGCTCATAAGCTTTGCCTAGTGTTAAAAACATCTCGGACATCACTTGCCAAAACTGACCGAGGGCATTGTAATAAACCGATTGACGAATTTGCTCTGGTAGAAACTCTGGAAAGATGCGATGTAAGAGTTTAATGACTGGCTTACCTTTGATTTTGGCTTGAATCGCGGATTCGACTAATGCATTGAATTCTGGTGATTCAATATATTGTTCTAATTTACCACCACCATGCCAGAGCATAATTTTCATGCAATATTCGGCATACTCATAGTTGATTCGATCGTGCCACAAATGCTTGACCAGTTGGTTGATCGATACTTTATCATTAAAGTACTTGAAAAACGGGAAAATCTCTAGAAATTCTCGATCGGCAATATGTTGGAGATTGATTTGATAGGCATTTAGGACATAGCCATAACTGTCTAAAATTCCGACTACTTCTTTAACATTGTGGGGATTGTCAGGCAAAAGACTTTGCCCATTGTAGAATCGATCGATATAGTTGGCGAAACGATGGCAAGTATTAGTAGCAGTCATTAACAGTTAGGAGTTAGGAGTTAGGAGTTAGGAGTTAGGAGTTAGGAGTTGTAGGTTGGGTTGAAGAATGTTGGCGGTAGCGGAGCGTTTGCCCTAGCAATAGCCTTTCTGCGAAGGCAGACGCTCCGCGAACGGAACGAAACAACCCAACATCTCCATCTGTCGGTTGGTGAAGTGTAGCTAAAATCGTTGGTTCACTCCAGCGGGTGATCCAACCAGGTTGAAGTCCAAAGATGACGATTGCAACGGTTAAAATTATGGCTGGAGAACGTTCACGCCAGGACACACCCTCTAAATTTTGGACTTTTTCTGATAGTCGCCCAAAAAAGGCTTTGTTAATCAGTAATAGATAGTAAACAGCCGTCAAACCCGTACCAATCATACAGAGTAAAGTTTGCACAGGGAAAATAGGAAAACTGCTGCGGAAAATCAGAAACTCAGCCACAAAGCCAATCATGCCTGGAATTCCAGCACTCGCCATTACCGCTAATACAATCAGACTGCCAGTAATTGGCATTCCCCGCTCTGGATTGAGTAAACCCTGCAAGATGGTAATATCGCGAGTCTTGGTTTTCTGGTAAACCACGCCGACACAGAGAAACAACGCAGCAGAAATCAGCCCATGACTGATCATTTGAATCATCGCCGCTGAAAAGCTTAAAGGCGTACTCGCCGCCGCCGCGAGTAAAATATAACCCATGTGACTGACAGAACTATAAGCCACCATCTTTTTCATGTCTGTCTGAGCGATCGCCATCAATGCACCGTACAATACACTAACGATCGCCCAATCCGCCAGCCAAGGTGCAGCAATCTGCCAAGCATCAGGAAATAACCCCACACAGAAGCGCAAGATGCCGTAGGTAGCGAGTTTGAGTAATACTCCGGCTAGTAAGACTGAAATCGGTGTAGAAGCCTCTACGTGGGCATCTGGGAGCCAGGTATGGAAAGGGAATAGTGGCATTTTAATGCCAAAGCCCAAGAGCAATGCACCCAGTAGTAAAAACTGCTGGCTTAGTGGTAACGCATGAGCCAGTTCAGGATTGTAAGTAAAGCTACTACTACCGCCAAACCAAGCTAATCCCAGGAATGCAGCTAGAATCAAGGCACCAGAGAGGGCGGTGTAGATCAAGAACTTCGTGGCTGCATAGGCACGTTTTTGACGGCCCCAGATCGCAATTAGGAGATATAGGGGGATTAATTCTAGCTCATAAGAAATAAAGAATAGTAATAAATCTTGGGCTAAAAATACTCCAGTTACTGCCGCATTGAGCAATAAAATCAAGCTGTAATAAAGGCGTGGTCGATCGATCTTTTCATCACTACTATAAATTGCCACCCAAGTCAGCAAGCTATTTAGTGCAACTAGGGGTAAAGATAGACCATCGAGACCCAATCGATAAGATAAACCCAATGTATCAATCCATTTGAAATTCTCGACGAATTGCATCCCAGGATTAGTCAGATCGAACTTGGTCAATAACAATATTGTCCAGCCAATTACGGCTACGGCTACCCATGATGCCATCGATCTAGTCTGACCTGGATACCAGGCTGCGATAGCTGCTCCGACTAAAGGCACTATTAATAGAATACTCAGCATGTATTAATTAGTTGATAATTGATAGTTGATAGTTAATAGCTTTTAATTATTAGAATTTCCAAAACAACCAGGCAATCATCACACCCAAAACTCCAGCACTGACAGTAATTGTGAGTGCATAAGTTTGCATCTGACCTGATGTGCCATATTTCAAGCCTTCGCTACTAAAAATCGTTGCAAAACCAACTAAATTCACGAATCCATCGACGATATAGCGATCGATCCAAGCGGTCACTTTAGATAACCAGACCACCAGTCCCACAATTGTTTTCTCGTAAATTGTTTCTACATAGAAATCATAAGTTAGCAGATCTTGAATCCAAGGGAGAGAAAGCTTGACTGGAGTGCGATCGGCTCTAAAATACAACAATCCTCCAACTAGAAATCCTAGTGCCGTAGACAAACTAATTGAAGCATATGTAAATAGGCTAATATCATCTAAATCTGGTAGCAAAGCGGACTGCCACATGATCGCTGGAGTGAGTAAGGTAAAGACTGTCAAAAAGATCATGGGCAAGGCTAATGGCCAAGGTACTTCTGGTGCCCGCCGCGTTTTGGGCTGAGTTTTGCCCAAAAATACTAAACCAAATACCCGCGCCAGATTAAACGCCGTTAGACCATTCACAATTAACATCACCCCGATTGCCCACGGATATTCCCACCAGAGCGACTTAAAGCCCTGTTGAAACGCCCAAAATCCACCCAGGGGAAAAACACCTGTCATTGCCAGCGCACCGACGATAAAAGAGATCGTTGTTGCAGGCATACTCTTGGCTAGTCCGCCAAATTCATTGACATCTTGATTATTGGTGGTCAGAATTATACAGCCCACACTCATGAACAGCAGTGCTTTGGATATAGCATGGGCAAATAGTAAGAATAAAGCAACGTTGAGCCACTTGGCACCGATCGCAATAAAGACTAAGCCCAAATAAGCACTGGTAGAATAGGAAATAGTTCGCTTGATGTCAATTTGGGCGATCGATACTAATGTTGCCCCAATTGCTGTCACCGTCCCGATTACCATCAATGTCGTTGTGACAACGGGAGAGAGATACAGGATCGGGTGAACTTTAATTAAAATATACGCCCCGCCCGTAACCACGACCGAATTGCGGAGGATTGAAGCTGGATTGGGGCCTTCCATCGCCTCATCCAGCCATAAGTGTAAGGGAAACTGAGCGCACTTACCGATCGGTCCAGCAATTAAAGCTAACCCAATTAGCGTCTTGGTCAGGTCTGAAATATCTGTCGTATCGCACCATTTATATAAGTCGTCGAAATCCAAACTTCCGGCAATACTTGATAGGGCAATCACCCCCGCAAACAAGATAATATCACCAGCGCGCTTGGTCAGAAAAGCATCCCGCGCCGCCTTGACGACTAGGGGTTGTGCATACCAAAAACCCACTAATAGGTAGGTCGAAAGCGTCAACAATTCTAATAAACCATAGCTAACTAGCAGGGAATTACTAATCGCCACTGCGCTCATCGCGCCTTCAAAAAAGCCCACCAACGCAAAAAAACGCGCTAGTGCCCAATCTTTTTCCATGTAACCCAGGGCAAATACTTGAGCGATGAGACTCAATCCTGTCACCGACTCCATCGCCCCCACATTCACTACGGATAGCTCAAAGGTCAGATTCAACTCTAACCCCGCTACCGTCAACCAATTGATCACAATATGGTGAGGAGCTTGATTCCAGACTAGCCGAAACAGGAGGCTACCATGAATAAATGAGATCGTCGTCATCAAAATATTCAGGTAAGCGGCTGGTCTCGGGCCAGTTCGCCGCACCAGTCTAGTCATCCAGGGAATGCTTAGAATCGCTCCCAGCAAGCCATAGCAAGGGATTAGCCACCCCGTGTCTAACAGCATTTGCTCCATAAATTACGCCCAGCCTAATAGTAAGTTGATCTTAAAAATGATTTTTAAAGTCAACCAACAGTCGATCGGCTGACCATTATTCATTATCTATCAGTCGGGGATCGATGTGTACTTGTTAATTGGTGGATGGTGGATGGCTTGCACTGTTCGCGGTAGCGGAGCGTTTGCCCTAGCAATAGCGTCTGCCTTCGCAGAGCGTAGCCGTTGGCGGTAGCGGAGCGTTTGCCCCAGCAATAGCCTCTCCGCAAGGAGAAGTGTGGATGGTGGATAGTTGTTAGTTTTGACTGGATAGATGAGCTGCTGCTGTTAGGGCTTCGATCTCTGCGGCTAATGGTAGATTTACATAAATCGAGATCTGGTCTTGATCGATCCCAGAGATCAAGAATACGCCATCATAAATCTCGACAATCTTTTTGACAATTTTCAAGCCAATCGGTAGTTCTGATTCTTCATCAGGAGTCGGATTAAATTGGATTAAATTCGATATTTCGGAAGTTGATATGCTCGAATTATTTTCTTTGAAACTAGACAATGAAAAATGGAAGGCATTATCGATTGATTGACCATTGATTTTTAGGTAAGTGTTAGTCCGATTTTGATCGAGTAGATAATCTAGTAACTCAATAAATAGCCATTCAGCCAGATCGATGTTCACCGCCAAATGTGTACTTTCAACTTCGCAAGTTAGATTGGCAGGCATAAAATCTGTGGCAAATTTAGTACCTAATATCTGTTTGACGATCGAGCTTGGTTCTGATCGATCCTGCTTACTCGGAGTTGGGGTATCGGCGATCAGCCTCAGGTAAAACCAGAATTTCTGAGTTAGTGTATGCAACTCTGAGACAGAT
>JAJAYU010000142.1 GCA_026786125.1 Chamaesiphon sp. | reverse complement strand
GTGATGTTGCGGGTAACTGGGCAGAACCTTTCATCAGAGCTCTTGTTGAGAAGGACATCATCAAAGGCTATCCTGACGGTACCTTTAAGCCCGATCAACCCGTCACTCGTGCAGAGTTCGCTGCTTTACTCAATAAAGCCTTCAATCTCCCAGAAATTCGGGCTGCACGCAATTTTAAAGATGTGCCCAAAAATTATTGGGCAGCCGAGGTCATCCAAAAAGCTTATCGAGGTGGATTCTTATCGGGATATCCCAACGGTACTTTTGCTCCCAAGCAAAACATCATTCGGATTCAAAGTTTAGTTTCGATCATCAATGGTAGCAAGCTAGAGCCATCTGGGAATCTCGATCTCAACGGTGTATTTGGAGACGCAGCACAAGTTCCTAGCTACGGTCAAAACGCACTGATTGCGGCAACCCAACGTTGCGTAGCTGTAAGTGTTGAATACAATAGTAGCATGTTGCCTGGGGGTAACTTCGGTCCCAACACTGTTGCAACTCGTGCTGATGTAGCTGCCTACATCCACCAAGTATTGGTTGGTGCTGGTAGGTTGACTGCTTTAGACAAAGCGAATCCTGCGAACAAATATATCGCATCTTGCCCCAATGGTGTTTACATTACCAGCATTGAGCCAGCCAAGCCAGTGGCAATGACTGCTGATGAGGCGATAGCTAAGTTGGGCATTCCTGGTCAAGTACCTGAGATCGTTGCATCTGCTCCAACTAGCACCTTCCCTGTGGGTGGTCTAGGTACTCCAACAGCATTTGGTGCTAATTGGGGTAACTTCTTCCTTGGTGCAGGTTATCAAGGTGAAACTCGTCCAAATGTCTACAGCAATCCCTTCCCACTGGATAATGTTCTAACAACACCAGCTCAGAAAGCTAAAGGCCCTGAGACTTATGCTTACTCCGTCGGTCTTGGTTTAGGTGATGCTCGCAGCTTCCTCGGATTGGAAACTGTCGCGACTACTTACAACCGGAGTGGTGCTGGCAATCCTGGTTCTTTCGAGAATGGTGGTATTAGTTTCAAACTGCACAAATTGTTAGGTGATAACTTTGCAATCGCTGGTGGTTATGAAAATGCAATTACCTTTGGTAATAATCCAGTAACTCTTGATGGTGGTGTCAACGGCGGTCGGACTGGCTACGGCGTAGCTAGCTTGATCCTCAACCCAGATCCGAATAAAGGATTCTTCGGTAACACTACTTTGTCAGTTGGTGCTGGTGCTGGTCGTTTCCGTACCGTTGGTGATATCCGCGCTAACAACGATACTATCAATGTCTTTGGTAGTCTTGGCACCAATCTATTCTCCAACGTTTCTCTTGTTGGCGACTGGAATGGTCAGGATTTAAGCGTTGGTTTACCAATCACGATTCCTTTCGGTGGTGGTTCGGCACTCCAAATAACTCCAGCAATCGTCGATATCGCCAATCCTGAGACTGGTGGTTCACGCTTTAGCGTTAGCGGTGGCTTAGGTTTCCACTTCTAATCACGGCTAGTTGATTTGTTACCTGTTGAGAGATTTGAGTAGCAATACTCAAATCTCCAGCAATATTATTTATCCTCTTCGATCCCAAACTTAAACATGAAAATCTCATCTTATTTGTTAGGATTGGGTGCTGTAACTAGCTTAGTGGCACTCAATCTCGCTCCAGTTAACGCACAAATTGGTAACGGTTCCGACAACGGCAACACATTCACTTCTGTCACCAATGCTGGTGGTGGCGGGATTGTCGGTGGTAATGGCAGTGTTGGCTACGCTGCCCAGAGCCAAAATGCTGTCAACCAGTTTTCACAGTCTTTAACCGCCAATGCTGTTGGGGACGCGGCTACATTTGATGTCATCAATGGCGCAGCACCTGCACCATTAGTTGCTTCATTGTTACCTGCTGGTGTGGCTGTTGATGGCGCAACTGGCAGAGCGGCAACAACCTTGGCTAGTACAGTTCAAGGTATGCGTGCTGGTGATGGCCATATCAATGCCACCAAGCTGAATGCTTCAGTTGGTGCTTACAATGAGTATGTCAGAGCAATGGTGGGTGAACTTGGCCCTGAGAAAGCAGTTGCTGAGGCTCCAATTGGGCAGAAAGCTCTTCAAGGACTATTAGGTCAATTGGTTCAAGTTGCTAACCAATCATCACCTGTGCCTGCGGCGGTACCTAGTGCGCCAGCACCTATGGCACCACCAGCACCCGGTGCTCCTGCAATGCCTAAATAATAGGTTTAATTAGCTAGTTGAAAATAACGGGAGTAAGGAAAGTTTTTCTTGCTCCCGTTGTTGTGGATAAGTAGCTAAATTCAGATATTTCTTAGATTGAAATTTCCTAAACCCCTGATAGTGGGCACCATCCACCATCCACCATTCACCATCCACCAAAGCAAGGTATACTGAGCAAGCTGGACAAGTTTAAAAGTTCTTGGGAATCGACCTTCGGAGTTACGTTTTTATCGATCGATTGCAACGTCAACATGCTGCATATCTGGGTACAGAAGCCCAGGGTTTTTTGCCGTTGCCATCTGATTCCTCGTTGTGGATTGAGGTTTCGCCTGGAGTCGAGATCAATCAAATGATGGATATCGCCCTCAAATCTGCGGATGTGAAGCCAGGGGTACAAATTATCGAGCGACTGTATGGATTGTTGGAAATTCATGCCAGCAACCAGGGTGACGTTCATGCAGCGGGACGGGCGATCTTAGAATATTTGGGGGTCAATCGGTCTGATTGTCTCAAACCACGGGTGATTTCGAGTCGGATTATTCGCAATATTACGCCCCACCATACTCAGATGATCAATCGCGGGCGGCGGGGGAATATGATCCTCGCGGGACAAACACTTTATGTTTTAGAAGTAGAGCCAGCCGCTTATGCCGCAATTGCAGCGAATGAGGCGGAGAAATCAGCGCGGATTAATATTCTCCAAATCTCCGCTGTGGGTGTATTTGGGCGGTTATATTTGGGTGGAGAGGAGCAGGACATCAAGGCGGCTGAGGTGGGGATATTGGCGGCACTAGAGAGTTTACCTGGTCGTCCATTCCCAGCGGGCAGCAAGCAGGAGTAGGGCATGGGAGTGAGTGCGGATGCTATGTTGCGACGGGGAGCTGTAGCTTGGTTAGATTGGCGCGCTGAGTATCTGGAAGTGCCAGACTTGAGCGATGCCCAGTTGAGCGGGCTGAATCTACGCGGCACTGATCTCCATGATGTTAATTTGCGGCGGGCTGATCTTAGTAGTGCCAAGCTAGTAGCCGCAAATCTGAGTGGGTCAAATCTAAGTAATAGTATTCTCGATCGAGCAGATTTAGTTAATGCTAATCTAAGATCGATCGAGAGTATTAATTGTCGAGCAGTTGGGGCAGATTTTAGCTGTGCAAATCTCACTGATGCCAATTTAATGGGCAGTAATTTGGCTTTTAGTAATTTGAGCGGAGCCAATCTAGCCAGGGTAAATGCAATTTTGATCGATTTTACGTCTGCCAAATTTACAGATGCAGATCTTGATGGTATTAAATTAAACCGCTCCACCCTTTGCTACGCAGATTTAGTTAAAACTAATTTGGCTCAAGCAGATTTGAGTCAGGCAATTTTGACCGAAACTGAATTGGGTTCCGCCCACTTGTATCGAACTAATTTTACTCAAGCATGGCTGAATCGATCGCATTTAGTCAATGTTTATGCTGTTTATGCTAATTTCGAGCGGGCAAAATTGACTGGGGCTGATTTAGCTTGGGCGAACCTAACCAAAGCTCGCTTTGTAGGTGCAATTCTTCACGGTACAAATCTACGGGGTGCCAATTTAACTGATGCCGACTTATCTGGGGCGGACTTGACTGGGGCGGATCTCAGCTATACCAAGCTCGAACGGACTATTTTCACCAATACAAATTTGACTGATACAGTCTTTATCGGTGCTAGCCGTTAGGCTAATCATCAAAAGCGTCAATCTTGGATTCAGGAAAGAAAAATCAGCGGAGGAAAATGATGAAGATTGAATCTATCCGGTTTTGCGATAGCAGTGCCGATCTAGATCTATGTAAACTACAAGCACTTCTAAATAAAAGTGCATTCTGGGCGACAGATCGGACCATAGAAGATCTGAAGATTGCTATCGATCGCAGCGAGCCTGTAGTATCAGCATGGGACGAAGACCAGCTAGTTGGTTTTGCTAGAGCTACTTCTGACGGAGTTTATCGTGCGACAATTTGGGATGTAGTGATCGACTGTGACTATCAACGGCTAGGATTAGGTCGAAAATTAGTTGAAACTGTTCTCGCACATGCCTGTATGCAGGGAGTCGAAAAGATTTATCTCATCACCACCCATCAGCAAAGCTTCTACGAGCGACTTGGATTTATTGTCAATAAGAGTAATACGATGCGGCTCGATCGAGATTGGCGGAAATGACGGTTCTATGTACCTAAAGCCCAAATCCTAATTTGTTAACATTTGTAAACATTCTGAGGATAGATCTGAATTCAATTGCGATGCTCAACAGCATTAAAAGCTAGTCATAAAGAGGGCTGTAGCGATCGACAAACAAAGATCAACACTGATGAGATTACCTTGCCTCCAAGCTAGGAAGCGGATAACATAATGCATGAGATTATTGAAAAATAAAAGTTTTCGTAGACACCTATTTTAAGGAGGATCGTAGTCAATGGGACTACCCTGGTATCGTGTGCACACAGTCGTCCTGAATGACCCAGGTAGACTGATATCCGTGCATTTAATGCATACAGCTTTGGTTGCTGGTTGGGCTGGTTCGATGGCTCTGTTTGAACTATCAAACTTCGACCCTAGCGACGCAGTTTTCAACCCCATGTGGCGACAAGGAATGTTTGTCCTGCCCTTCATGGCACGTCTTGGGATCACCAAATCTTGGGGTGGCTGGAGTGTTGTTCCAGGTGAATCAGCGGCAGATGCTGGCTTCTGGTCTTTTGAAGGTGTAGCTACCGCTCACATTATTCTGTCTGGGATGCTGATGTTGGCATCGATCTGGCATTGGGTGTATTGGGACTTGGGACTGTTTACAGATCCTAGAACTGGTGAACCAGCTCTAGATTTGCCCAAGATGTTTGGGATTCACTTGTTCTTATCTGGTCTTCTTTGCTTCGGCTTCGGAGCGTTCCACCTGACTGGTCTATTTGGCCCAGGGATGTGGGTAACTGACCCATTTGGAATCACAGGGCATGTCGCTCCAGTGGCACCAGAATGGGGGCCAGCGGGGTTCAATCCGTTCAATCCTGGTGGCGTAGTCGCTCACCACATTGCAGCGGGTACAGTGTGGATTATTGCTGGTTTATTCCACTTGACTGTCCGACCACCTGAACGGCTGTACAAAGCTCTGCGGATGGGGAATATCGAAACCGTACTTTCCTCCAGTATTGCAGCCGTATTTTTCGCAGCTTTTATCGTTGCGGGTACGATGTGGTATGGATCTGCTACAACGCCGATCGAACTATTCGGACCTACTCGTTATCAGTGGGATAGCGGTTATTTCCAACAGGAAATCCAACGTCGTGTTCAAACTAGTGTCGAAGACGGCAAAACCGAAGCCGAAGCTTGGCAGGCAATTCCTGACAGACTGGCATTCTATGACTATGTAGGTAATAGCCCAGCAAAAGGTGGTCTATTCCGTACTGGTGCAATGAATAAAGGTGATGGAATCGTTCAAGGTTGGCAAGGACACCCAGTATTCAAAGACGCTGAAGGTCGGGTACTGAGCGTTCGTCGTCTACCAAACTTCTTTGAAAGTTTCCCTGTGATCTTGACTGATTCTGAAGGGATTGTACGTGCAGACATACCATTCCGTCGGGCAGAATCCAGATACAGTTTCGAGCTAGCTGGAATCACTGCTAGCTTCTACGGTGGTGCTTTAAGTGGTCAAGTCTTCAAAGATGCCAACCAAGTTAAGCAGTTTGCCCGCAAAGCTCAAGGTGGTGAAATCTTTGAATTCGATCGCGAGAAACTTAATTCTGACGGTGTATTCCGCACGAGTCCACGCGGTTGGTTTACGTTCGGTCACGCTGTATTTGCGTTATTCTTCTTCTTTGGTCATCTCTGGCATGGTTCGCGGACAATCTACCGCGATGTATTTGCTGGTGTAGAAGCCGATCTAGAAGAGCAAGTAGAATGGGGATTATTCCAGAAATTGGGAGATCCTTCTACTCGGAAGAAAGAAGCCTAATAAATTGGGAGCAAGGGGTTGGACAATTTCTAATCCCTTGTCCCTGGCTACTATTAAACGAAACAATAATCCGGTAGGATTCTAACGATGGAAGGAACTATTTATATTTTGGTAACGACGTTGGCGTTGGGAACTGTGTTTTTTGCGATCTCATTTCTCGAGCCAGCAAAAATTCCCCTGAAGAAAGATTAAGCAACAATTTCAGTTTCGACACGATCTGAGCTAATCTAGAGAAACCTCTAGATGGCTCAGATTTTGCTTTTTGCAGTCATAATTGTTTGAGTGGTTGGGCGGGTTTGTACAAATATTGATATTGAGAGCGAGGATATCTAGCATAAACCCGCCCCTACAGACCCGTAATCCTAAATTCATAAATAATGCAATGTCCTCGCTGCCAGTATACAGATAGTCGTGTTTTAGAGTCTCGATCGACAGAAGCGGGTCAGAGTATTCGCAGACGGCGGGAATGTCTGGAGTGCAAGCATCGGTTTACTACCTACGAGCGGTTAGAATTTGTGCCTGTGACAGTAATCAAGCAGAATTCACACCGCGAATATTTTGATCGATCCAAGCTACTCAGAGGGATGATCCACGCCTGCCAAAAGACTGGATTACCGCCGGAGACACTAGAAGGGATCGTCGATAATATCGAATCTCAACTCCAAACCAGAATGCTGCGCGAAGTCACTACGGCAGAAATTGGCGAATTGGTGCTACTAGAATTGCGCCCGTTGAGTGAAGTTGCCTATATCCGCTTTGCGTCTGTCTATCGTCAATTTCAGGGGATTCGTGACTTTGTGGATACACTTCACCACTTAAATGAAGGTCGGAATCAGCAGTAAGTGGTAATTAAATTTCTGGATTCTTAATCACTTCGGTTCAATGATAAAATTTGGGTTTGGACTACTTGTTTTCTAGCTACCTGAGATATGAATACCCCAGTTTATCCCGTCCGCTGGCAGAATAATCGCGTCCTGCTGATCGATCAAAATCGATTGCCGAATGAGTACACCCATGTCGAAATTAGTCGGGTGGAAGATATGGCACGAGCGATTACGACGATGATTGTGCGGGGTGCGCCAGCGATTGGGGTGGCGGCAGCTTATGGAATGTATTTGGGTGCGAGAGATCTCAGAACGACAGATCGAGCTGAATTTTTGAGCCAGCTTACAGGGATTGGGAAAACACTCAGAGCAACCCGCCCGACAGCAGTAAATTTGTTTTGGGCGGTCGATCGGATGGAGCAAACCGCTGCTAATTGTGCGGGAACTGTGGCCGAAATTACTGAGCAATTACTAGTTGCGGCGCAAAAGATTAATGCGGAAGATATCGAAACTTGTCAGGCGATTGGGGCGCATGGTTTAGCGGTTTTACCGAGTAGTCCAGAGCAGTTATGTTTGCTCACTCACTGCAATGCAGGTGCCCTGGCAACGGCTGGTTATGGTACTGCCCTTGGGGTTGTTCGATCGGCATGGGCGGAGGGGCGTTTGGCGCGGTTGTATGCGGATGAGACTCGTCCCAGGTTACAAGGTGCGCGGCTGACTAGCTGGGAATGTGTCCAAGAGGGAATTCCGGTGACGGTGATTGCGGATAGCATGGCGGCTCATTGTATGAAGCAAGGGTTAATCGATGCGGTGGTAGTTGGAGCAGATCGAATTGCGGCAAATGGTGATGTGGCAAATAAGATTGGGACTTATAGTTTGGCTCTAGTTGCCAAGGCGCATCAGATCCCCTTCTTTGTAGCTGCACCGCTTTCGACGATCGATTTTAGTCTCCGTGATGGTAGTCTGATTCCGATCGAGGAGCGTCATCCATCAGAGCTTTATCAAATTGGTGAGACGATCGTTTGTCCACCTGGGATTGAATTTTACAACCCCGCTTTCGATGTGACTCCAGCTCATTTAATTCAGGCAATTATCACTGAATTTGGCGCATTTCCACCAGCCGAGATCGCCAACTTACAACATCGATAATGTAGTTTGAACGACAAATTCATGGTTGTCAAGCAAAAAATGACGCAACTTAGTTCAGCTTTTTGTCGATTCAACTAGCCGCAATCAATTCCAATCGAAGTGTAAAATATAGATGACAGCGGTAATTTAGTAAGTGGTAAACTTTGAATAATTTGCAATTATTGAGTAGTAGGAGTGTAGATATGCTGGATCTAATTGGATCTACTCTTCAACAGCGGTATCAAATTTTGGAGCAATTAGGCCAGAATGGATCCGTGACTACTTATGTAGCAATCGATCTTCAAATACCCGGCAATCTTCAACTAAAATGTGCGATTCATCGCTATCAAATCGCCGATCCGACTCCAGATAGTTCCGATTGGTATCGAGCAGTACTGTCAGCCCAGAGCTGCTACATATTAAGTCGTCAGGTCAATCAACTGCCGATCGTCTATAGTTATTTTGCCGAAGGGGACGCATTTTACCTAGTACGGGAATTTGTGGCGGGGATGCCCTTGGCGCAGGAATTGTTGGCCGATCGTCCCTGGAGCCAATCCCAAGTGGTGATGCTGCTGGTAGATTTATTAGAGGTATTGCACGATATTGATCGAAATGAGATGACTCCCGATCCAGTGTCATTGAGTCAGATTGTGCGGCGCAATCTCGATCTCAAATTAGTCTTGATTAATCTGCCCATCTTCCATCAATCTTGCCCAGTAGATCTACTTTTAGATCGCAATAATTTACGGGTGGTGGGAGAAATCGCAATTGTGGCGGCTACAGGTAGATCTGGCGCAAGTCTAAACCAGACAACCAGTCAACAATGGCAAGAATTGGCACCTCAGATCGATCGACCAGAATTGATCACAATGATTGATCGATTAATTGCGATTGAACCCGATCGCCAGTATCCATCGATCGCTGCCGCTTGGCAAGCGGTAGCGAGTGTCATGTCTCAAGTCCTGATCCAACAACACTCTCAGGCGAGCACTCGGAGCGAGATTGCCAGACATGTGCAGTCATTAGTCGATCGGGGAACTGGATATTATGAAATTGGTGATTGTGCCCAGGCAGTAATAGCTTATGATCGCGCTCTAGCTTTGGACGATCGCTGCGTTGAGGCTTACTGTGGGAGAGGCAATGCGCGTCGCTATCAGGGCGACTACTCAGGCTCCTGGGCGGATTTTAATCTAGCGGTACAACTCGATCCTAGTCATGGAGTTGCTTACATCGGTAGGGCACTAGCAACATGTTTTGGACATCAGCCAGATGCGAGTGCGGCTGAGGATTTTCAACAAGGTCAAAATTTATTGATTGATCCCCAAAACGCGATCGCTTATGTGATGCGGGGGACAGCGAAAGCCCAACTATATGATAACCAAGGCGCGATCGAAGACTATACTACGGCGATCAAATTGAATCCCCGTCTGGTACTTGCTTACAATAATCGGGGCAATTTACGACAGCATTTTGGGGATGTTGATGGAGCGATCTCAGATTTTAGCAATGTACTGGAGATCAATCCTCACTCACCAATTGCTTATAATAATCGGGCAATTATTTACACCCAAATCGGCCAATTTTCTGCCGCAATTGCAGATTATCAAAAGGCGATTGAATTACAGCCAGAATTTGTTAGTGTTTATAACAATCAAGGTAATGCTTACTGTCAAATGGGTGACTACCCCAATGCGATCGAGCAATATAGTCAAGCAATTAGATTAGACCCAAAGTTTGCAGTAGCCTACAGCAATCGGGCAAATATTCATCGGATTCAGGGTGATTTAGTTGCGGCACTAGTGGATTACGATCGAGCAATCATTCTCGATCCTGAATTAGTAATTGCCTACTACAATCGGGGGATTTGTCATCGTCAAATTGGCAATCATCAAGCAGCAATCGATAACTACACCCAGACTTTAGATCTCGATCCGCAATACTTTTATGCCTATTATCATCGCGGTAATGCCCGTCAATATTTAGGTGATAAACATGGAGCGATCGCTGATTATACCCAGACGATTTATTTCGATCCAAATCATATCTACGCCTATTATAATCGCGCAGTTACTCGTACTGAAATTGGTGATATTCATGGCGCAATGGAAGATCTAGAACGATCGATTGAGCTAGAACCAACATTTGCTTTAGCTTATTATCAACGAGGTTGGTTACTAGCCATACATGATGAACATGAATATGCAATTGCCAATTACCAGCGGGCGATCGAACTAAATCCCCACCATCGCGATGCCTACTATCAAAGCGGATGCAGCAATCAAACTTTGAGTAACTTATCTGCTGCAATAGCTGATTTTAGTCAGAGTATCAATCTTGATATTAACTATGCTCCAGCCTACTATCAACGGGCAAAAGTCTACGCTCAAATTGGCGATCGGACTGGTGCAATTACCGATTATCATCGAGCGGCAAATCTCTATCTCGATCGAGGTGATAGCAATACTTATCAGCAGATTCTCCACTCGATCGATCGGTTAGTTGCTGGTAACTAACGATCAAATAACTTTTAGAGTGATCTGCGCCGCTACTTATTTATTCGTCTATGATCTAGATCCAAAGAAATCATTTATTCGATCAAACTCCAGATCTTCAAATCGATCGATCGTCCAATTTGCCCGTCTTTGCAACATGTGGAACGGATAGGTATTAGCGATCGCTACTGCTTGAATTCCTGCTCGTTTCAATGCGGTAAGTCCAGCAAATGTATCCTCGATCGCCATACATTCTGCTGGTAATAAATTCAAATCTGGATCTAATTGATTTAATGTTTTGATCGCCAGCAAATATCCTTCAGGATCTGGTTTGCTCTGGCTAATATCATCACTGGCAATGATCGTTTCAAAATAGCAATCGATCTCAGCTTGCTGCAATACGAATTCAGCCTCCGATCGGATTGCCCCAGTTACCACAGCTAATTTGTAGCCACTATCGTACATTTGCTTGATAAATCCCACAACATCAGGATAGATCGGCAACGTCTCTAATTTTGCTAATCGCTCCCGATAGGCGATCGCTTTCTTGGCAATTAATTTATTCAAATATTCATCAGTGACAAATCGCCCACGGGATTTCAGTAACTCCATGAGAGCGGCTCTATCACTCCGACCCACAGATACTTTCCAGAATTCTTTACCCTGTGGAGGTAAATTCTCTGCGATTAGCAACTCATCATTTAGCTCCCGATGAATTGCTTCGTCTTTGATAATGACTCCATTAAAATCAAATAAAACTGCTTTTAAAACCACATTTAATTAATTGATAATTGATAATTGATAATTAATAATTAAATTAATCATAGATATGTAAGATCTGGAAGTTGGGTTGAAGAATGTTGGCGTTAGCGGAGTGTTTGCCTTAGCAATAGCCTCTTCTTCAGGAGACAACCCAACACACCCAGCTCTAAACTTTAACGCCACTGGTGACTTGATTTAGGCAAAACACATCGTTGGTTTGGACTCGATCGAATCCAGCTTTGCCCATCCAGGCATCCAGATTTCCGGTGGCATAGGCTTGAATATATGGTTCCTCAAACACGTTGTTCAGCAGTTCTAAACTCCGCAGTGTCCGTTGATTGCCGTCG
>JAJAYU010000141.1 GCA_026786125.1 Chamaesiphon sp. | reverse complement strand
GGTCTCTTTGATGATTCCCGATAGAATCAAGTTCTGACCATCCCGGAGGCGAATATCTCCAGAGTTAAGAGTTCTGGACTGCAAAAGACTGATAACACCGTCAGAAGTAGTTACGCTACCACCGATCGAAGATACTGTGGGAGAGACTACAACAGAAATATATCCATTGTCATCAATCCGATTGACTAGTAGATCGACAACCAGACCAGAACTTTTTGTAATTGGTCTTCTCACTGATCCAGTTAAAACTCCTGTACTAGAGAAATTATTGATTAGATCGAAGCCACCAAAAACCTCCTGAGTTAAATTGACAGTAGATCTTTGACCTTCTTGAACTACTAATGTCGGATCTGTTAGAATCTTGCCATTACCATTGACAATTTGAGCTTGAATACTCGATAACAGACGATTAGCAACAGTGGTTGTAGAAGCAGTAGGCACAAATAGAGTACTACCTGATGGTTGTCCACCAAAGTTAACTGTTCCACCAGTACTCAAATCCGAGCTTACAACTGTGTCACCGCTTTGAAAGCTCAGACTATTTTTGATACTATTATCATTCGACAAGATGATATCAACAATTTTGATATTTAGGGCAACTTGACGACGGCGAGCATCCAATCGCGTAAGCATGGCTGTAGCCATTTCAACTTTACGCGGAGCACCTACTATCGTGATAGAGTTCAACCTTTCATCTGTACTAACAGATAGGCCTTTTAAGATAAGAGGGCTACTTTCAGTAGTGGCTTTCAGGGTTTGAATCGTTGCAGTTTTAGTTTCAGTAACACTGGATAAAGCTGAGCCAGAGACTATACCACCAATTGCTGATTTAGAAATGTCACTACCTGTACCAGAAATAGTAGTGACAGTAGTCGGAATCTGTGATTCCGCGCCTTGAGTTGCCAAGAAGTTGGCAGCAGCGATAGAGCTAACTTGATTCATTCGTAAGGTCCGAAAGATCGTTTCCTTAACTCCATCAGGCAATCTAGCCCCAACGAAGATGGTGTTACCGATCCGATTTGCTTCTAAGCCACTGAGTTGCAGGACATAGTTAAAAGCGTTCTGAACTGGTTCATTCCGCAGGTTGATCGAAATAGTTGCTTCAGATTTGACTTTACCATCAGTACCACTTGCTCCATCAGCATAAGCGAGGTTGAGGTTTGCCGATCGAGCCAATGACTCTAAAACTTCCCGTGCTGGAGTCCTTTTCAACACCATATTAATGCGGGCTTCAGAATCGATCTTGATCTGTGGACTCGCTGCATCCATGTTGGAGACGCTAATATCGCCAACTGGTGGCGCAACAGCACGAGGCATATTTGGACTTGCTAGTCCGACCCCAGGAGTTGGTGTAACACCATCGATCGTAATCCGAGGATTGGGCACCAAGGGCTGCTGAGTTGGAGCTGGGGGTGGTGGGGGTGTTTGGGAAATTAAATTACTGAGGGGATTTTTAGTGTCTGACGGAGCAGGTTGTGCTGCGGCATTGACGTTAGTTGCAGATAGTGCGGCAACCGCGCTACCCATGACGATACTAGTAATGATATTTTTACGTTTGCTCACTTTTTAGATCTCCTATTCCAGGAAAATATTTACGGGGGTTAATTTAATGGCTGGTAGTCAGTTATTGCGATTCTTGATGATAGAAATTACTTTAACTGTCAACTAGTTCTGGCTTACTTTTTAGGTGGGGGTGGGGGTGGAGCTGCGGCAGCTTGTTCGGCTGGATTCATCGGGATGATGGCTTGGATTTTGAAGGAAGTTTGGATTGCAGCTTCAGGTTGAGGAATGAGTTTCCCCTGAGCGTCTACTACTATCTTCTGACTTCCTTTGTCCACATCCGCCTTAAAATCTTTGACAATTAGCAATTGATCCAATCTTTCGATCGTGCGTAAGATCGATTGAACTTGTTCAAAGTTACCTTTGACGGCGATACTCACACCTTTGCGTTTGATTTTGCCGTTGAGCGGGGCACCTAGTGAACTGTCTGTGACAACAGCCGCACCGCTACTACCGCCACCAGCTACAGGTGCATCTGGCGAGAATTTTTGGAGTTCTCCTTGGCGGATATTTACTAGTTTGTTGAGATCTAGCAGGAGGGTATCCATCTTTTTGTCACTGGCAAATAGTCCCATAACTACTTGTTTCTGAGCGTTAGCCTTGTCGAGACTTTGTTCAGCAGCGGCAATTTTTTGAGCGTTATCTTTGCGTTGCTGAATTTGGTTTTGAGTTTCAGATAGTTTGATTTCTAATTCCTGATTTTTAGCTAGTTGCGGTTGCAAGGAGCTGATCAGAAAATATCCAGAAACACCCAGTCCGACGGTAGCAATACAGAGTCCAACTACGGCTGGACTGAAGGTAATCCCAAATACCGATGGGTAAGTTGGTGCAGAAATAAAAGATGTGTTACTGACTAAATCGCTTTCGATTAAATCGCTGTTATATGTCATTTGATCACCTGCTGTTGTTGAAGACTTTTGAGTCGAGCTACCAAACCGACAGCACCTTTGCGTTCCAATTCGCCCATCAGATCTGCCGCAGGGATCCGTTTGAGTGTAGTCTGAATTTTGTATTCAACTAAGCGCACTTCTAGTTTATTTGGCTTAACAGGGATGACTGGGGTACCTGTGGTTGTTGTCGTAGCGAGTGGTTCGGCTACTGGAGGTTTGACTCGATCGACAGCAATCGGTGCCATCATACTAGTACTGAGCAATTGAGTTTCATCAGGATTGAAGAAAGCTGATTGCTTGAGGGTCAAGATGAAGTTGTTGACTTCATCAAAGGATTTGGCTGTGCCAGTAATATCTAGCTTGGTGGTTGGTACATCCGCAGCCAATGGAGCCGATGGAGTAACTGAGGTTGCAGCTTTACCACCAGGTGGGAATTTGGCAGCGATCGAATCTTCCAAGGTAGGATAAGTGGTAATCCCGCCTGCTGGTGCTGGAGTGGCTGCTGCTGGTGCTGCTGGTGCCGGAGTACCTGGTTTAGCTTCAGGGTTGGGTACTGTCGAAATTTTGTTAACTAAACCACCACTAGCTGGTGCGGGTGCCGCAGTTGCTGGTGCCGCAGTGCCTTTGATTTCAGTTTGAACGATACTACCAATCTGCACGCCTTGGGGAATACTTTCCCGCAAATCTTGCAGCACGGCAGACCAGGGTTGAATCTGGTTGAAGACACTAGCAAAGGACTGGCTTTCCTCAGTAACTTGGGCTAATTTGCCATTGAGTTCGGCTAGCCGCGCATCTTGAGCTTTGAGGCTACCGAGTTTTACGTCTAGAGCCTTTTGTTTGGCTTCAAGTTGGGTAGTCTGGTCGCCCAGCCACAACCAACCGCCACCAGTAGCGAGGAGAGCTAGTGCCGCGACTCCCACACCGACGAACATCGGTATTTTGCTATATTTGCGGGGTGCAATGGATGTGCCCCCTGTAAAATCACTCTGCTCGCCTGTTTGATATTCAGCCCGCTCACGCAGTAAATTGATATCGATACTATACATATTTTAGACCTCGCGCATTCCTAAGCCTAGAACTACTCCTAGTCCAGGTCGTTGACTGATGGGGATGTCCATTTCTGGCTCTAAACCCAGTCCGCCGATGGGATCGACTTGGGTAGTGGGAATACTCAATCGCTGAGTAAAGAACAGATCGAGCTGTCCCAATCCACCGCCTGGGCCAGCCAGGAGCAGTTGTTCGAGCTTGAAGTCTTGTCCGTTGTGACTCATATAGAAGTCGATACTGCGACGGACTTCATCAGCTAGTTCTGCGAGGATTCGCATCATTGCTGCCATGCCAGGATTAATACTAGTCATGTTCGCGCTGGTATTGAGGCTACTAACAGGGATATCGGGGATGGTGATATCTTGAAGTGCTTCGGAACTCCTAGTCACAGGTAGATTCATCGCACTACTCAAAGCTTCTTGGAGCTGGAAAGTGCCGATCGGTACAGTGCGATTAAACTGAGGAATACCATTGACGACGATCGCAATTTCCGTACAATCGAATTCGATATCAATCAAAACTACTGCTTCTTGGGGTGCAAATTGGCGGAGTTGTTCTTTGATCGTGCGTAAGACTGAAAAGCTACTAATTTCTAGCGTTTTTACTTTTAGTCCAGCATATTGAAAAGTTTCGATATAACTATCAGTGACTTCTTTTCGAGTTGCTGCCAACATTACTTGGACTTTATCCAAGCCGTCTTCGTCTACGATCAAATCGAGTTTTTGATAGTCGAGATCGACTTCTTCACGGGGATATGGTAAATATAATGCTGCCTCTTGATTGAGAATTAGATCGCGGATTTCGCGATCGTTTAATTCGGCTGGCAAGGGAATTAACTTGATCGTTGCTTCCCGCATCGGTACGGAGGTAGAGACATGGGTAGCCTGAATTTTATTCTCAGCCAAGGTAGCGCGAATCAGGTCGCCTAGTTCTTGGGTATTGACAATTCTGCCTTCTTCAAAAATCCCTTCAGGAACTTCAGCGGAACAGAGATGTTTGAGGGTAAGATCGGCACCTTTTTTGTGGAGTTGGGCAATGTTGATCCGTTCAGATCCGAGTTCGATCGCCACCCCTTTACCTCGCCGAGGAAATAGATTTTTTAATCGATTAAGCATATAAATTTATTACTCATAGCCTGGAATATGCCACTGGGGAAAAGTAGCGAAGACGGTAGGATAATTTGATGAAAGTAAAGTCTAGAAAATTGATGGAAGATAGTTTTGATAGTTCTTGATCGATCTTGATCGGAATTATTTGGCTATTTGATTCCTCTCTACTTAAATTACCCTCATCGACCTATGGAAATTAACATTGCCAATAATTTTCTTTTAGTTTTTTTTGATTTATGTTTCAGATTGCCCACACACCACACATTCACAACACTTCCCCGCCACCGCCCCGATCTGTTCACGTCAGCTACTTTGTGGTTTGACAAGGGTTATTATGATAAAGGCTCAACTCTAGACACTTAATTTTCCTAACCAGGTCGCAAAACCTTTAAAATTAGCTTATCTGGAATTTAGTAGGTCACTATGTCAGTATCATCAGCACCTGTTGTCTCCCCATCTCTGCTCGTTAGCCTCGCCGCGACCCCGTGGTTGATAACGATCGTTACGCTCAATACTGCCAACGATTTGCTCGAACAGTTAGGATTAGCTAGTGAGGAAATCTTTCGTGGCGACAGGCTGCCCATATTACATCTTCCTGTCACTGAAATATCTACAACGGACTAAAGATCGTGCCTAACATTACGAGCCACCCCACAGTCTAATTCCTAGAGCCTAAAAGCCTAATCCCCAAAGCCTAATCCCTCAATCCATACCGCGAGCAACTGTAATATGCATCCGCTAGCCCACCTTTCGGAACCAGAATTGATGGTCACATCATCATCTAATCTATTACTAACCCATCGACTCAAGGTAATCGAAGACTTGTGGGAACGAGTACTACGGGATGCCTGCGGCCAAGATTTAGTCAATCTGCTCAATCAATTACGCGATCTGTGTTCGTCAGATGGTAGTGCCTTAGAGCCGCTATCGCCAGAAATACACCAACTGATCGAGCAACTAGATCTCAAAGATGCAATTCGCGCCGCCCGCGCCTTTGCGCTCTACTTTCAATTGATTAATATTGTTGAGCAGCACTACGAGCAGTGCGAACAAAAGCTAGCTCTCAAGTTGTCAATGCATTATGCCGAGCCGATCTCTCCCGATCCAGCAGCTAGTTCACACTCAGAAAATATTCCACCATTAGGCGCAGGGCTACTCGAAAAAAATTGGCAAGCATCTGGCTCACCCCAGAAAGATCGCGGCACCTTTACGGCCTTATTTCCACTGCTCAAAGCCGCCGGAGTGCCACCACAACAGGTACAAAGATTATTTGATGAGCTAGACATCGGTTTAGTCTTTACCGCCCATCCCACGGAGATTGTGCGCCATACCATCCGCGATAAGCAACGCCGTGTCGCCCAAATCCTCGAAAAACTAGATCGAGCCGAGGAAGACATGGGGCATCTGGGAATTACATCTTCGTGGGAAGTCACCGAGCTAGAAGGACAGTTACTCGAAGAAATCTTGCTGTGGTGGCGGACGGATGAATTACATCAATTCAAGCCGACGGTATTGGATGAGGTAGACTATACACTCCATTACTTTGAGGAAGTTTTATTTGATGCAATTCCCAAGCTGTCCCAGAGATTGAATCTAGCTCTCAAACAGTCTTTTCCCCATCTCACTCCACCCAGCAATCGCTTTTGTCGGTTTGGCTCCTGGGTTGGATCCGATCGAGATGGCAATCCTTCAGTTACGCCCAAAATTACCTGGCAAACTGCTTGCTATCAGCGCGGGATTGTTCTCAAAAAATACATTAAATCAACTCGTGGATTGACAAATTCTTTGAGTCTTTCCCTCCATTGGAGTAATGTTTTACCAGCCCTATTAGAATCTCTGGAACAAGACAAAGCCCACTTTCCAGAAATCTATGATGAGCTAGCAATTCGCTATCGCCAAGAACCCTATCGACTCAAACTCACCTACATTATTCAGCGACTTGCTAATACCCTTGATCGATCTCGCCAAGTAGCTGATTGGGATAGTTTGCAGT
>JAJAYU010000140.1 GCA_026786125.1 Chamaesiphon sp. | reverse complement strand
GATGGCTGGTGGGATGAAGCCGATTATGTTCGGACTGGTTGGCCGATCGGTCATGGCGAACTATACTCAGATGAAGAGTATCAAGATGAAGTAGAAGCAAATGCTTTCTACAACTTATTAGAACAGGAAATTGTCCCCCTGTTCTACGATCGCGATAAAGAAGGTTTACCCCGTAAATGGGTAGCCAAGATGAAAGATGCGATTCGCCTCAATTGTCCGACCTTTAACACGGCTCGGATGCTGCGCGACTACGCGAATAAGGGCTATTTCCCTGCTAGCGATCGTCATCAAGTTGTCACTGACAATAGTTATCAAGCTGGTAAAGATCTCGCCCATTGGAAAGAGAAGATGTTCCAACAGTGGGAGCATCTCACAATCAATAGTGTCGATGTCTCCGCCCCTGAAGATATTAACGTCAATCAATCGATCGCCGTTAAGAGTCTGATTAGCTTAGGTAGTCTGGAACCCCATGATATCCAAGTCGAACTCTACAAAGGTGCGATCGATACTAATGGCAAGATTACCGACGCAGATACTGCTGTGATGACCTATCAGGGCAAAGATAGCGCGGGTAATAGTCTCTACACTAGTGAGATTGCTTACTCCGCTAGCGGGCTGCAAGGCTTGTCTCTGCGTGTCCTACCCCACAACCCACACTTGAGCAATCCGTATGAACTCGGATTGATTCAATGGGCGTAGGTAAGTAGTTGAGAATTGAGAATTGAGAATTGAAAATTGATAGTTAAAAACCCTTGGTGATAGTTGTTATCACCAAGGGCTTTTAATTAAAATATTTAAAGTACAATCATTTCAAGTAGAAATTACTAACTGAGATCGATTAGCTGGAGAGGGGACGAATTAACATTGCATCACCAAATGAATAAAAGCGATAATAGTCATTGATCGCAATCTGATATAAATCGAGTAATCTTTTTCGCCCAATTAACGCACTTACTAACATCATCAAACTCGATCCTGGGAGGTGAAAATTGGTAATCAAGCCATCAACTACGCGCCATTGATAACCAGGATAGATAAAAATATTGGTATCGCCACTATAAGGCTGCAATTTGCCTGTTTGAGCTGCTGTTTCCAGGACTCTTACTGCCGTAGTCCCGATCGCGTATACTTTGCCGCCAGCGGCTTTTGTGGACTCGATTAGATCGATCGATTCTTGAGATATCTCTAGCCATTCATGGTGCATCTGGTGAGTGGTGATATCCTCCACTTCCACAGGGCGAAAAGTACCGACACCCACATGGAGAGTGACATAGGTTTGATTGATGCCTTGGGCGGCTAATCGATCAAGTAATTCGGTCGTAAAATGTAGTCCTGCTGTTGGTGCAGCCACCGCTCCAGGTACTTTGGCATAGACAGTTTGATATTGATCGGGGGTTGATGTACTAGCATTGATATAGGGCGGTAGGGGCATTTCGCCAAAGTCAGCGAGAATGGAAAGTAACGGGATATTGTCTGGTAAATCGAACTGCAATAATCTACCCCCAGTCTGCTGATCTGTACCGATAATTGTGGCGGTAAGTTGGGACATCTTGGCAAGAGTGTCGCGAGCTGGGAAGATAATTTGAGTGCCAAGTTTGAGCTTCCGCCCTGGCTTGACTAGTGCTAACCAACAGTTATGTGTTTGCTCGGAAATTAGCAAGATTTCTACAGCACCGCCGGTGGGCTTGTACCCATAAATCCGCGCTGGAATCACGCGAGTATTGTTGAATACGAGCAAATCGCCAGGATTCAAAAAATCGCTAATCTCATGAAAGTGGCGATGCTGATAGCTATCATTGGGTTCAACAACCAATAATCTTGATCGATCTCTCGGTACTACCGGAGTCTGCGCGATCAGTTCCTCTGGTAAGTGATAATGATAACTAGATAATAATTTGTCTACATTACTATTCATTTTGTCTGATTCAATCTGTTCCCCTCATTAACTATCAATTATCAATTATCAACTAAACCTCATGTCTACGATTATTTGTCTCGGCGAAGTCTTATTTGATTTACTCGCAAACCAGAGCGGAGTCAGCAGCGAGAATGTCACCTCGTGGACAGCGTTTCCTGGTGGCGCACCTGCAAATGTTGCTTGTGCATTGGTTAAAATGGGAGACCTGTCGAGATTTGTTGGCTGTGTTGGTAATGATGAAGCTGGTAAAAAATTAGTAGCTAAATTAGTAGATGAAGGTGTCGATATTTGTGGAGTTCAGACTCATTATACTGCACCAACTCGTCAAGTTCAAGTATTGAGAACTGCTGATGGCGATCGAATATTTGGTGGTTTTGGTGCCATTCCTACCGATCGATTTGCTGATGCTCAACTCAGTGAAGTACCGGAAGAATTATTTGTGGGTGCAGATTTTTTACTTTTAGGGACATTGACTCTAGCCTACCCTAGCAGTGCTGTAAGTACCTGGAAAGCCATACAGTTAGCCCAAGTGCATGACGTTAAAATCATGGTAGATATTAATTGGCGACCAACTTTTTGGACATCTCCAGCAGTTGCAATTCCCCAAATCAAAAAAATAGTCGAACAAGCAAATTATGTAAAATTTGCACGAGAAGAAGCTCAATTAATCTATGGTGAAACATCACCTCAAGCTCTCTGCCAATATTTATCAAAAGCTAAAGGAATTTTCGTGACAGATGGCGGTAATGTTTGTGAATATTGGCTGGATGGAGTCGTCGGACAACAACCAGCTTTTGCAGTTAATCCAGTTGATACGACGGGTGCGGGGGATGCTTTTGTGGCTGGAATATTGCACCAGCTCGGAGCTGGATCTAAATCCCCAGCAGCGATAGTTCGTTATGCAACGGCGGCTGGAGCCTTGACTACTCAACAACCTGGCGCGATCGATTCCCAGCCTACTGATGCCGAAATTTTAGATTTTTTGGACGTATATAAGTAAAATATTTATTTTCAGGTATATTACTTTTTATTTCAAAACGAACTATATCTGGAGATGTTTAACGTACACTCGATCGCATCGATCTGTTTCTATCCCTGTGGCTGGTTGATAACCATTCGCTTCATAGAGCTTTACCGCTGCGGTTAACACACTAGCTGTTTCGATCCAGATCTCCTGATAGCCATGCGCAAGGATCGATCGTTCTAATTCCCCTAATAAATACTGTCCCAAGCCCTTTCCTCTTGCTCTGGCGGACAAATACATTTTGCGAATTTCTACCGCATTTTCGCCCCGATGAGGATCGGGATAATAAGCACTCGTACCGACAATCTCACCCCGATCCTCAATTACCCAAAACTCACCACTTCGATCGAGATAATATTCCTCTACCAACAATACATCTCGATCGGCACCATCTGGCTCCCAGCCCAATCCGTATTCAGTCAACGCATTCTTAATTACGTCCGCAGCCGCCTGTCGATCGTCCGGTTGCCACGATCGAATCGTATAATTTTTGTATTGTTGAAACATCCACCATTCACCACTTGTAGTGAGCGTAGCCGAACTATTCACCATCCACCATCCACCAAATTAACTATGAATCCTCGGTTCGGGATGGAGTGTAGAAAGTATTTCACTCTCAACGATTGCGAGTTCGGCGAGACGGGTTTGGACGATCGATCTGTCAAAATAAGTATCTGCTAATAACCAGTAAATCCCAAAGTGACGAGCTTCCGATGCCATCAAACTGCGGTAAAATGCGGCTAACTTCGGATCTGGCAGATGTGCCCCAAGTAATCCCAATCTTTCGTGAGAGCGGGCTTCAATTAAGCCAGAAATTAAGAGAGCATCTAACATCCGATTGGGTTCTTGGTGGCGAATTTGATTCATCATTGCCTTGCCATAAGGGGGCGCGCTCAAGGCTGAGAGGGTAATTCCTCGTCGTTCGAGAATTTGATTGACTTGCTCGAAATGCTCTAGTTCTTCTTGGGCGATCGCCGTCAACTGCCGGACTAGCTTATGATTGGACGGATAGCGAAACATCATATTCACCGCAGTGCCAGCGGCTTTGCGTTCACAATGAGAATGATCCAGCAAAATCGTATCGACGTTTCCCAACGCTTGTTCAAGCCAAGCCTCAGATGTGGGCTGACACAAAATATTCATCGTCGTGATAGCGATAGCAGTCATAGCTGGAAATTAGGTATTGAGTTTGACAGCAATCTTGATGGATGTCCGAATACTGTCTACATATATTAATTTGTCTTCTAACAAATTGCCGCAAGATGGATATCGATTCTCCTTCAGAGCACCTGAGCCAACGAATTTTTAGTAGCTGTGAATTTTGCCAACCGACTGATGGAGCACCGATTCGCTCTGTGATCACCGAATCCCCAGAATCGACAATTGTGGCTTGGTATATCCAACCCCATCAAGAAATTCCCGCACATATCCATCCACACGGACAGGATACCTGGACTATTTTAGCTGGGCAGGGAGAATATTATCTAGATCGAGCTGGCACTACGAAATCGATCGTCAAGGGAGATGTTGTGGTCGCGCCAACTGGCTCTGTACATGGAGTATCCAACCACGGCAATGAACCATTAATTTTCATTTCGGTTGTATCCCCCTCCACCGCTGGATACGAACTTATCACTAGGGATGAGTGAATAATCAAATTTCCCCTCGTCACCTAGTCCCCCCGCCCCCAGTTCTCTGTAACAAAACTTATCTTTTTTCTAATCTTCGTCCCTAGATCCTCTAGGATCTTTGTCAGGTCATTCTAAAATTTAATTTCTACACACTTCTTCATAAACAAGCTATTAACAGGCGAAACGTTTTAATCTGAAAGCTGTGCTGGTTTTGCTGGTAACAACTTTCATTTATCGGGAAAACGAGACTAGACATCTCGATCGACCCAATTATTCAAATTTCGATCGAGTGAGTGAGTAATATTTGGTACTTGGCTGAAGATCTCCGGATTGACAACCGATCCCCAAATTTCAGATCCTCACATGGGCAGGCTTTAAAACCTCAACCCGACTCGATTAGGCTTAACAAAATATTCGGTTGGGAGATTTAAGATCTAATGAGTATTAAGGCAAGTGGTGGCGGCTCGCTATCCCGTCCAAATTTATATCAAACATTACCAGTTGCGACCATTTCGCAGGCTGAACAGCAAGATCGGTTCCCTGGTTTTGGTGAACTGACTGAGCTAACTCGCTACTTCAAGTCTGGAGCCAAACGGATCGATATTGCCAAAATCATTAGCGATAATTCCGACTTGATTGTTTCTCGTGCGGCTAACCGAATTTTCGTCGGTGGTTCGCCGATGGCTTTCTTGGAAAAACCAGCAATGGCTAAAGTCGCGCCATCTAGAAACTTTTTCAGTGGTACACAACAAAGTGCTACGACACTGGGCACAGCCACATTTATCGAAGCAAAGGGTGGCTTTTTCTCGAATATCACTACTCTGTTTACAGCATCCGGAGCGGGAGCAATTCCTCAGGGATTCCAACCAATCAATATCTCGTTGTATGGGCCTGCGAATATGCAGAAATCCTTACGGGATATGAGCTGGTTCTTGCGCTACATCACTTATGCGATCATTGCTGGCGATCCAAATATCATTACGGTGAATACTCGCGGCTTGCGGGAAATCATTCAAAATGCTTGCTCGGTTCCGGCTACCATCGTTGCACTTCAAGAGATGCGGGCTGGATCGATCGGTTATTTCAGCAAGGATCCAGAGGCTCTAGAAATTGTGAGTCAGTACTTTGAAGTCATGATTAATGAGTTCAAAGCATCTGCCCCAGCGAATAAGCTGCGGCGGCGACCTTCTGACGATCAGCAAGGCTTGGAACTGCCCCAAATTTATTCAGCAGCAGCAGAGCGTCGCGTTAAATATGCGATGAAACCAGGCTTGTCTGGAGTCGAGAAAAATGATGTGATTAAAGCGGCTTATCGCCAATTATTCGAGCGAGACATCACTCGTGCCTATGGCTTATCCGTTTCTGACTTGGAATCGAAAGTCAAGAATGGCGAAATCTCCATGAAGGAATTCGTCCGTCGCTTGGCGAAGTCTCCCTTGTACCAGAAGAACTTCTTTCTGCCATTCATCAATAGTCGGGCCTTAGAACTAGCCTTCAAGCACATTCTCGGTCGTGGGCCTTCCTCCCGTGAAGAAGTCCAGAAGTACTTTAGCATCGTCTCTGCTAAGGGGCTGAATGGGCTGGTAGATGCCTTGGTAGACTCCTCGGAGTACTCAGACTACTTCGGTGAAGAAACAGTACCTTACATCCGTGGTTTGGGTCAAGAAGCCCAAGAATGTCGCAATTGGGGGCCTCAACAGGACTTATTCAATTACAGCGCGCCATTCCGCAAGATTCCCCAATTTATCACCACCTTTGCGGCTTACGATCGACCACTCGCAGATCAACACGTCTACGGTTCCGGCAACGATCCGTTAGAGATTCAGTTTGGCGCGATCTTCCCCAAAGAAACTCGCAATCCCAGCAACTCGCCAGCACCATTTGGTAAGAATACGCGCCGGATCTTGATTGCCGAAGGCCCTGGCATCAATAGCCAAGTCAGCAATCCTGGGGCGCGGGGAGTTACTCCTGGTACCTTGGGTGCGAAGATCTTTAAGTTAGATCAACTACCTGGAGCCAGAGGCATTGGTAAAAGTGCTAAACCTGGTCAAGGTCGCAGTACTTCATTCACTGAAGTCTCGACTCAAGCAGTGATCAAAGCAATTTACCTGCAAGTGATGGGACGGGATGTCTATGAAGGACAACGCCTCAAAGTTCAGGAAATCAACCTCGAGAATGGTGATATTACGGTGCGGGAATTTGTCCGTGCGGTCGCCAAGTCCGATCTATTCCGCAATACTTACTGGGCTAAACTCTATGTCTGTAAAGCGATCGAATTCATGCACCGTCGCCTCTTAGGTCGTCCGACTTACGGTCGTGCGGAGATGAATAAATACTTCGATATTGCTGCGAAGAAAGGCTTCTATGCGATCGTCGATGAGATGATTGACTCTGCTGAATACAGCGAAAGCTTCAACGAAGACATGGTGCCCTACAGCCGTTACCTCACACCAGCAGGTGTCAGTGGTCGGAATCTCCGTGTTGGCAGTATTGGCGATACGGGAGTCGGCATTGTCACCGAAGGTCAATCGGAAGCAACACCTCGATTCGTGGAACTCGGTGCAACTACAGGTGTCCGTTCTCAGCCCGACATCGAATTCCGGATCAATCAAGGTGTTAGCAAAAAGCGCGAACAAACCAAAACCTTTAAGCTCACTCAGGCTGGAGATAAGACTCAGCTCAAAACGGTCATCCGCGCCGCTTATCGTCAAGTGTTTGAACGGGACATCGAGCCTTACATCGTAGCAAACGAATTCCGCGCCCTCGAAAGTAAGCTCGGCAACTCCGAAATCAACCTCAAAGAGTTCATCGAAGGACTCGGTTGTTCTGGCTTGTACCTGAAAGAGTTCTACACGCCTTACCCCAACACCAAAGTGATCGAACTAGGTACCAAGCACTTCCTCGGACGCGCTCCCCTAGATCAAGCGGAAATCCGTAAATACAACCAAATCCTAGCTACTCAGGGGATTAAAGCCTTCATCGGCGCAATGGTCAACGGTGCCGAATATTGCACAGTGTTTGGTGAAGATGTTGTGCCTTACAACCGCTTCCTCACCCTCCCTGCGGCAAACTACCCCAATACCCAGACCCTCTACAACAAACTTACCAAGCAAGATAAGCAAGTTGTAGTGCCAAGTTTTGACACGATCAAACCTCGGATGGATATGGCAAAACTGCCAATGACGGGTAAAGCGATTGCTGATAATGCCGCTGCTGCCCGCCAGCAGGAGTCACAGCTCGTGGCACTGGGTCGTTCCTCTAGTTTGACCATTACCGAACCTACCGTAGCTGTAACGGCGAATATCACCCATTCAGCCCGCATCTTTCGGCTCGACGGGAATATGAGCCAAACTGAAGCTACACTAGCGATCGATGCACTGTACATCCAAATCATGGATCTCAGTACTGGTGAAATTCCCACCCAGTTCCGCCGTCAGGATTTAGAAAGCCAAATTCGCAATGGTGTAATTTCCACTCGTGAATTTGTCGCGACATTAGCTACTTCGGCAGCTTATATCGATCGATTCTACACCCCATATCCGAATACCAAGGCGATCGAATTCCTATTCCGTCACCTGTTAGGACGTGCTCCAGCAAACCAAGCTGAAATCTCTCATTACAACAGTGTGATGGCAGCACAAGGCTTTGTGGCTGCGGTAAATATGATGGTAGATAGTGTGGAATATTCCCGCTATTTCGGTGTGGACGTGGTTCCTTATCACCGTTCTCCTTCCCTACCAGCAGGTAAGTAGGTAGTCGAATACTCCATTTAATGAGTCAGATTATATTTTAATAAAAAAGATCGGTGAGATTGAGCTCTCATCGATCTTTTTTAGTGCCGTTACAAACTTTTTACCGCAGATATCCCCGAAGTAGACAGAGTGTAGCGGTTAGAGTGCCAAGAGAACAGCGAATAATCTTTGTTTGTCTCAGGGGTTCGTTACGTTAGCGAAAAGAGTGGGAATACTTTTAGAGAATGAGAAGTTTGGCATCATTCAGTCTG
>JAJAYU010000139.1 GCA_026786125.1 Chamaesiphon sp. | reverse complement strand
GAGTGGAACCACGCTGGATTTGGGCCACTGGGCTTCCCTGGCGCGTTGAAATGGAGTAGTAATACTTTCTTCTCTCAAGTCGGGCAACGGGTGGGTGGACCGACAATGATCGATTGGACTCGCAAATATGGTTATGGCAAAAAAACTGGGATCGAACTACCAGAAGAATCCAAAGGTCTAGTCGCCGACGACAACTGGAAGCAGCTAAATTATAAAACCCAATGGTCGATCGGTGACACGATTAATATGTCGATCGGGCAAGGCTTCCTCCAAGCGACACCGCTGCAAGCTATTGGCATGTTTGCCGTAGTCGCCAATGGGGGATACCACGTCCAGCCCCATCTGATCAAAGATGCCACCAAACGGGAGTGGCGGGAATCGATGAATCTCAAACCCACCACAATTGCGATCCTCCGCAAGGGCTTGCGCGAAGTCGTCGATGGCGGTACTGGTGCGGTGATGAACACGCCCACAATTCCCAAAGCTGCGGGAAAAACTGGAACAGCAGAAGCACCCCCAGGACCATCACACGTCTGGTTCGGCTCCTATGCACCTCTAGAAAAGCCCGAGATTGTGGTGTTAGCTTTTGGCGAACACACAGGTGGCGGTGGCGGTAAAACCGCTGCCCCAATGGTATTGAAGGTGATGGAAGCCTATTTCAATGGTGGTAAGCCTTTGCCAGTTAAAAAAGATGGGGAGCAACCACAACGGAAGAGACGTTAGAATTTGCTAGATTCCGTTGTTGGCAGTGAGCGCGCTAATCTTTGATCTCGATTTTGAGATTGGGTAATCCCTCTAATTTTTCCAATGGTTGTAATTCCTCAGTTTGGGGTGCAAACACGGTTAAACCACCTGGAATACACTCAATCTCGATCGGGGTCATCCCAATTATTTCCCCATCTAGTACGACTTTTTGGGGTGGCGTGGTGGTAATTTTGAATTTGTTCGATCGCAAGAAGCCGACTTCTTCCCGCTGGGATGCCATGCCCCGCAGTGTCGAACTAAGTAAGTCAAAGGCAGTAGCGATCGCGATTAATGGCGTTGACGGGGCAACAATGGTCAAATCGAGCATTCCATCATCAAACACCACTCCCGCCGATCCTTGCGCCAAAATTGAGGTAGCTGGGGCAGCATTTGCGATCGTAATGGCGGCAGCGGAAACTGCAATAATTTTATCTTCTAGCTCAATTTCGACTTCAAACTGGTTGAGACTGCTGACTTGCTTGAGTCCAGCCAGAACATAAGCCAGCATCCCCAAGCGATTTTTGGCATCCCGATCTGCTAGATCCACTGTCTCAGCTTCAAACCCGATCCCCGCCAGAAGTACCATCGGCAAATCATTACAGATAGCCATGTCTACGACTTGAGTGTTGCCTGCGACGATCGATTCACAAGCTTTAGGGATATTTGTCGGTAGATTCAAGGCATTGGCAAAGGCATTGGCCGTGCCGCGTGAAATTACGCCTAGCGGGATACTGGTACTCATCAGAGCTGCGGCTACTGCGGATAAGGTGCCATCGCCGCCAGATGCAATAATTGATGTTGCGCCTCTGGCGATGGCATCTTTTGCCAGTTGTCCGGGTTCGCATTCCGCCGTAGTAATAACTACATCTAGCTCGATCTCTGGATTGAGCAGGGACTGGATTTCTGCGAGATCCTGTTCGGCATTGCCTTGTCCAGCAACGGGATTAAAGATCAGACAAGCTTTTGGTTTCATCTATTTTCGTTTTCTACAGGTGTGGTGGGTGAATATTCGGAATTTTGTTGGATAACTTCTAAGATTGCTTGAGGATCTATAGCCTGTTGCATGATTTCAGCCTCCAAATCGGCACGATTTATGACATTAGGTAAATCGGTGCGGAGTTCTTCTACCAATGATATCAATTTAGCAATCTTTTGTTCTGTAATTAGATTGAGTTGGAGCATTAAATGCGATCGATCCTCACTGATTTTTTCCTGACGATTTTGATAGATGAGGACTCCAGTAGAAATCAATAGTCCAGCTACTTCTAAGCCTTCTTCCCGTAGATCGAATAGTGGAAAATCTGCTGGCAAAATATGCCGATTTGATAAGTAACTACAGATACCCCAACTAGTAAAAAAAACAATCTGGAAATACAGGAATTGGGGCTGACCAAAGATCGCCACAATTTTGTCTATAACTTGTTGATGAGCTGGAGAATTTTGACGATAGCGTTCTTGATGAGTGGCGATCGCTTTAATGTTTTTGATTACTTGTTCTGGTAGTAGTTCATTGACATCTAAAGATTCTTGTTCGGTAACTGAATTGTAACTCGCTCGATCTTCCATTGGGTTTAAGTTTGAGAAGTTAAAATAGGTGATGATTGTCCTGAATTATTTTGGATAACTTCTAATATTGCTTGAGGATCGATCGATTGTTTCATGATTTCTGCCTCTAGATCGTCACGATTTTTGACATTAGGTAGATCCGTACGGAGTTCTTCTACTAATGATATCAATTTGGCGATCTTTTGCTCTGTGAGCAGGTTGAGTTGTAGCATCAAGTGGGATTGCTCTTTACTTAGCTTTTCTTGATGAGTCTGATCGATTAATACTTCAGTGGAAATTAGTAGTGAAGCAATTTCTAGTCCATGCAGGTGCAGATCGAACAGCGGGAAGTTTTTGGCGATAATATTCCGTTCTGCCAAGCTGCTACATCCAATCCAAACAGCAAAAAATACTATTTGAAAATATAGAAATTGAGGACGACCAAAAATAGAGGCAATTTTATTGAGAACCCGACGATCTGTTTTAGTATTTTGGTGATGACGATCTTGATGTTTATCGATCGTTTCGACATTTCTAATCACTTGCTGTGGTAGCTGTTCAAGTGCTTCAGCAAGTAAATTTCTATCTATACTTTGAGCTTCGATTTCTGCTTGCTTCTGGGCTTTTATTGTCATACAAAATCTAAGAATAGGTTAATAAATAGGAGTGTATTGAAATATACAGATATCGCCCCTAATCTCCCTGAAAAAAGGGAGATCTCTAGGGCTTTAGACTCGATCGATACAGGTATATCTACGCTAGACTTTCAAGGGGCTAGGGGTGAATCGGTTAAGATTTAGATGGGTGCTCGATCCACACGGAGACAGAGCCGCCATTGCAGCGAAATTCTGCCCAGCCATCATCATTGGTAGTGATTGATTCCTGGACATGTTCGGTAAGATCTATGTAGGTACAATTAGGGTGTCCGATGTCCATCCATTTACCGCCGCTTTCACCATTAGTTAATACTACAGCCATCCCACCAGGATGCTCATCGTCGCCTAATCTCGACCAGCCGATCGTATTCGGATGGTCGAAATAATCATGCTGTGCTCCATAGGCATAAGTTTGACGAGCATAGAGAAATTTGTCGAGCAGAAACTGGTGAGATTCCATCCAGATTTCGTACTCATTACCGTCCTTATTATCCTTGTAATGCGCGCCATAATAATCGCCGTAGAAAATACATGGATATCCCCCTTCTCTGAGCAAGATTAGGGCATAGGCGAGGGGTTTAAACCAAGCTTCAACGATCGATTCTAACGACTGGAGCGGTTGAGAATCGTGATTTTCGACCAGGGTAACAGCTAATGCTGGTTGCTGTTGAACTAAGCTATTGTCGAAAATTTTCGTCATGTCGTAAGTCGCACCAGCTTGACTTGCAACGTGAAAATTGTAATGCAATGGCGCGTCAAATAAACTAAGTTTCCCATCAGTTGTTTCGATAAAATGATGGAGAGCATCTACTTCATAGGACCAATATTCACCCACAGCAAATAGATCGCGTTTGGCATAATTACGTACATGTTCCATCCATTTTTGAAAAAATTCTGCGGATACATGTTTAACCGCATCAAACCTAAATCCATCCACGTTTG
>JAJAYU010000138.1 GCA_026786125.1 Chamaesiphon sp. | reverse complement strand
TGTGCTTGAATCTCCACCTCGCTTGGGGTTGTATCGATGGTCGGGTTGATGAGTTAATTCAACCAGAAATAGTCAGTCGGGCAGTCCAACTGATGCAGTATTTCATCAGCCAAGCACTGAATATTATTGCCGAGCAATCGCTCTCATTACCCCCGCAGTTGGCTAAAGCGTTGGAGATTGCGACGGCTAAGGGTGGAGTCACGCCACGGGAGCTATGTCAGTCTACCTATGGTAAGTTGAAGCCCCAGAATACCGGACGGGCGCGAGAGTGGCTGAATGAGTTGGGCGAGTTGGGCTATGGTAGTTTTGTTCGATCGGGTAAGACGAGTAGATTCGTGCCAAGTGGAGCGCAAGTGTAGAGAAGTGTAGAGAAATTTCTCTACACTTACTATCGGCTTGAGAACAAGGTTTCAGCATTTTAGCTTCGTCAAGTGTAGATCCCGAATCTACACTTTCTATTGGCTCTAGGAGCTAATCTCAGCCTAAGTGTAGAGAAAATCGCCTTTTCTACACTTTTATATTTCTAAAGGGGTAAGATATCACCAGATCGTACTGCCGACAGATCTTTTCTTAAACAGCCTTGCCCCATTGAATATATTAATCAATTATCGTTAAAGTATAAGCCCATAAAACCAGAAGACCAGATAGCTAGTGAAGCAGTGAATCCAAAAGAAATAAAACCAGATAGCCAAACTACCAGCCCAACAGACCCAACTGTAGAACGGGAAGTGAATCTATGCTGCAAAGTCCCTGAATCATGGCGTAGGCATTGGGCGGCGGAGTCTAAGCGGAATGGTATCACCATGACAGAAGTGATTACAGAAGCTTTTACAGCCAAATTTGGTTTACCAGAAGATCGGCATAAATAGCCACCATTACCCCAGCGGATCGGCATCCCACAAAACTAAACAGTCAATAATTAAATCAAAATACCAGAAAACCAGAAAACCTGTATAATAAATACAAACGCAAACGGACGTTGCTACTAACAACGTCCGTCTGCTAACCATCTTTGTGTCAAAGCCACTAGGAAAGCTACTATGATTGTACTTGAATTTGAGCGGCAACCCGTACGGTTGCTGATGCTTCACGATCGAATTTGGTGCGCGATCGAAGATTTATCATCCGTGTTAGGTGAATCCTTATCGTCACTGCTGAGTTACTTGGAGTCTGATGAGCAGACAGAACTACCAATCGAAGGTGGTGGACAAAAGCTGTCATGGGCGAATGAATTGGGGATTTACAACCTGATTCACACCTTCAATAATCCTGTAGCCAAACGGCTGAAACAATGGCTGCGAGGAAAAGCGATGCCCTCAATGCGTCAGTTTTTTCCCCTTCCAGCTATGAATATTTCCACACAGGAAGCCTTAGCCCTTGCTATCCCCATCCTCACAAACTTAGGTGTTGATTCCGAGCGGATGGGAACGTGGCTGTTGGCGCAATACCGTCGGCTCTATCCAATCCATGCAGAAATCTTTGTGGATATTCGGACAACCGATCGTCAAAAACCGATCGCGCCCATACCTAAAACTCCATCTGAGATTGCCGAGACAGACTCGACATCATCAACACCACGACTCTCGCCGACGGAGCTGGGAAAACTGATGACCAAAAATTATGGCTTGGGTCACACTCCTTCCCCGCAACAGGTCAACCGCACCTTCGTCGATCTAAGTTGGCAGATCTTAGTACAAAAGGGGAAAGGCCGAGAATGGCAACTAACTAAAGCTGGGCAACAGTTTGGGCGGTTAGAGGATTGTGTCGATCGGCACGGTAAAACTCGCGTCCAAATTCGCTGGTCGCCAGCGGTAGTGCCAATAGTAGCCCAAAAATTGAGACTGATCTAGAGCGTTAATCATTGTAGCGATCGGGGAAGAAGGGAAAATCTAAATTCCTTCTCCCTAATTTTTTGCTAAACTGACACTCTACAGCCAAAATCGATCTTTAACTTCAAACCGATAAATCACCATAATTGCAATCCATCTATCTTGTCTCCAAGATGTAGATTCGATTAAATATCTCCCAAATTATTTAAACATACTCGATCGATTAATTATTAAATATCATTCAGGATAGTTAATCGGTACTGCCAGCAAGACTATCAAATTAGGATCTTATCTAATTTGGTAGTCTTGCCAACTGCTCTCAGCTATCTAGTCCTCTTCGTTCGACAAACAGAATATTCAAATTAAAAATTACCCAAAATCGGTCATTTAGCATGTCACCTAAAAATTCATGCTAAATATTTTAAAAATGGCACTCATTCCGTATATATTCACTTTAAGTATCTTGCTTGAAGTGAATCCACTGATAAATCCAGGGCATCAACTACCTCGCTTAAATCTCAATTCAATAGTTTTAGTAGCCTGTTGTAATTAGTATTTCGTACAAAACTAACTAATTTCGTAACTTAATTAGATATTTTAATAATAATTATTATTAAAAAAGCACTATTTGACTCGATTCTAATCGAACGATAACTCAGGCTTTAACAATTAAACTAGGCCGACCCACTGAGTTTCGTACAAAATCTGCAGATTTTGTACGATTGGCTCCCCATGCGGTTTTTCAATCTCAGTATCCTTCACATTCCGCCGATCAGAGCGAACTAAGTCTGAATCCCTGTCCCCATCAGTATCCTATCCCCTACCCCCAGAAGCTCGACAGTACCTGTTCGAGCGAATAGAATAGTGATATGTTTGATTTTATACTAAGCCAGCACACACACCCTTAGCACTAAAGTACTAACGCCGCCAGCGGCTAGGGTGTTGGCTGGTGAGGGGTAGCTCCGCCCCCTTCAAACCCCTGGGTTAACTAATCCAAACATCCACCGACTTCTCACCACAGCCAATCCCACCGCCTTTTCCCCATCATGGCTAAATACTGCAAACTAATTCAGATCCTCCTTAGCGATGAACAAAAAAACCTCATCGCCGAACGCGCCATCCAATCCGGCTTAACCCTGTCCGAATATATCAGACAGAGCGCAACAAACCAGGCAATGGTACCACCAAATAACCCCTATAAAACAGTAGTTAAAAAGCAAATCATTTATAGTAAAAAGACCCAAGGAGAAGTTGAAATCATCCAACAACTTGCCAAAATTGGCAACAATATTAACCAGTTAACTCGCAAGATTAACACCTCATCTAGAAGCGGTGAAAGCATCGAACTAGTCAAAATCTCCACCTACCTATATTCCCTAGAATCTCAACTAACAAATGTTTTGCAAAGTATTCGCTAGAGGTGGCGGTAGAGCCTCCGGCATCGATTACTTACTCGCCGAAAGAGATGCCAACAAAAAACTGAGAACTCCCCCCGCCGAACTGTTACGAGGCGACCCAGAACGGATCAAACAAGTCATCGCCAATCTCAACTTCTCCCGCAACTATACCAGTGGCGTGCTGTCATTTACCGAGACAGTAAACGAACTCACCCGTGATAATTTACAGAAGATCGTGGATGAATTTGAAGAGATGATCAAAGCTGGATTTGACGACCCTGGACGCATCGATATGTTGTGGGTTCTACATCAAGACAAAGACCGCGCCGAACTGCATTGGGTCGTCGCCAACGTCGATTTAGAAACAAGCAAAAGATTTCAACCCTACTATCACAAGGTAGATTTACCCCGCTTTCGCGCCTGGGAACGACTCACCAATGCCACCTATGGACTGACTGACCCCTCCGACCCTGCTAGAGCCAGAACCATTAATATTCCAGCCTATCTACCCGACAAAAAAGCCGACCAGTACAAACAGATCAATGATGTCATCACCAATATGGTGGCTCAAGGACAAATTACCAACCGCGACCAGATTGTCACCACTTTATCAACAGCAGGTTATCAGATCAATCGCCTCAGTCAAGACTACCTGAGCATTGAAGACCCGGACGGACGCAAACTACGCCTCAAAGGAGCATTTTATGGACAAAGTTTCACAAGTACTGCAAGCCTTACAGAACCAACAGGAGCAGACCAAACAACAGGTCGAACAGATCGCGAACACCGCCTTAGAGAGCTACGAACAGAGCTTGACCGCCAGCTTGCAAAACGCCGTCAGTACGTCCAAAGCCGCTATTGCCGATCTCGACCAGCAACTGACCACAGCTATTACCAACCACCAAGCAACCCTTTCCTCTCAGCTAACTACTTACCAACAGCAAGCCAACCAGATCTTGAAGATATCAGCATGGTGCGGGGCCAGCCTGTGCGGATTGGGACTAGTGAGCTTAGTTGTTATGGTGAGTTGGGGAAGTCTCCAACTACAGTGGCAAAGTCAGGAAGTGGAAAAACTTCACCAATCAGCCAACTCGCTCCGGCTGAGTGTCAAACAACTGCGACAAGAGCAGAGCAAATTAACACAGCAGCGCAAACGGAAATAAACGATGACCAACTTAGAGCAACTGCTATTGAACTCACTCGAACAATTAGCCACCGAATCGAAACGGCGGGAATCAAATTTAACGACCAAAATCGACAGCTTGACTACCACCTGTACCAACTTAACCAAGCAAGTACAGAACTTAGCCGCCATACAAATCGATTATCAACAATTAGACCAAACCTGCAAGCATCTCAGACAGGAGCTAACGGAATCTCACGCGAATTACACAAAACTGCAACAGCAAGTCGAAAGCTTAGTCACCAATTGGGACAGCTTGCAGACGAGATGGCAGCAAGTGGAGAGTCAGTCAGTCAAATTGAACGACAGCACACAGCAATCGAAATCGATGTTCGAGCAATTGTTCGACAAG
>JAJAYU010000137.1 GCA_026786125.1 Chamaesiphon sp. | reverse complement strand
GGGTAGTTGTAACTGATGAGGATGGCAGAGTCCAAGCCTTCCAAGAGAAACCAACTGTAGCAGAAGCCCTTAGTACAAATATCAACACAGGTATTTACATCTTTGAGCCAGAAGTATTGAACTATATTCCTTCTGGTCAAGAGTATGATATTGGTGGCGATCTATTTCCGAAACTAGTCGAAATGGGCGCGCCTTTTTATGCAATTCCGATGGACTTTCAATGGGTGGATATTGGTAAAGTACCTGACTATTGGCAAGCAATCCGCAGTGTCTTAATGGGTGAAGTGAAGAATGTGCCGATTCCAGGTACTGAAGTGTTGCCAGGTGTTTTCACGGGGATTAATGTAGCGGTAAATTGGGATAAAGTAGATATTACTGGCCCTGTCTATATTGGGGGCATGACCAAGATTGAAGATGGTGCCAAAATTACAGGACCCGCGATGATCGGGCGTAATTGCCATATCTGTAGTGGCGCACACATTGATAATAGTGTTGTATTTGAATATTCGCGAATTGCTGATATTGAACTAACTGATAAGCTAGTCTTTGGTAGATATTGTGTTGATAAAAATGGTGCAACGATCGATATGAAAGCTGCTGCATTAGATTGGTTGATTACTGATACTCGCCAACCGATCGAGAATATCAAGCATCCAGCGAAAGTATTTGCTGAATCGTTTAATGTTAGCAGTGTTGATCGACATTAATTTAATTAGTTGTTGGCGGAGCCTCTCCATCGGAGAATAGTTGACAGTTTGGTAGTTATCGCCATCCTAATTTGATTTCCTGGCAGCATCAATCTGTACGGGCGGTGCTGTCTTGTGAGAAATTGCACCTTTCTTTCTGGAAAATTTTTCACTAAGATCGAAGGAGTAGCCTTACTCCCAGATTAACTTATGACCGTAGCTCCATCTCTGAAGTCGATCCGCAGTGAAAAATTAACTTGGAATTGGCGCGGACACCAGATTAAATATACAGTTAGTGGTGTTGGTCAACCGCTACTATTAATTCATGGATTTGGTGCTTCGATCGATCATTGGCGTAAAAATATCCCGATCCTAGCAGAAGGTGGATATCAGGTATACGCGATCGATCTGCTCGGATTTGGGGGTTCAGATAAAGCACCGATCAACTACAGTATGGAACTGTGGGAAGAATTAGTCGTAGATTTCTGGCATGAGTATATCAATCAACCGACGGTATTTGTGGGCAACTCGATCGGTGCTTTACTGAGTTTGATGCTAGTAGCCCAGCACCCCGAAATTAGTGCGGGGGGAGTATTAATTAATTGCGCGGGTGGATTGAACCATCGCCCCGATGAATTGAACTTCCTACTCCGCAATGTGATGGGAATCTTCACCAATATTGTCGCATCGCCAGCCTTTGGTAAATTTATCTTTGATCGAGTCCGTCAGAAATCCCGCATCCGCACTAGCCTCTATCAAGTTTATACCCGCCGTGAAGCCGTCACCGACGAACTAATCGACATCATCCATCAACCCGCTTGCGATCCAGGCGCACAGCAAGTCTTCGCCTCAATTCTTACCGCATCACCAGGACCGACTCCCGCATCATTATTACCAGCAGTCACCAAACCATTACTAGTATTATGGGGCGAAAATGACCCCTGGACACCGATTAAAGGTGCCAAGGTCTATCAGGAACTCGCCGCCGCTGGACAACCGATTACCGTCGTTTCTATCCCCAATGCAGGGCATTGCCCCCATGATGAGCATCCCGAAGTTGTCAATCCAGCTATTTTAAATTGGCTGGATCAGATCTAGTCATAGATAATAGACAAACTAGCAAAATTCGTCCTAAATGGGTAATCCTCAGAATCGGCTAGCGATCAAATCTATCCGTTGCTATGACGAAGTTCCAGGAGATCTAAATTCTTGAGTCAACCGCCAACAGCCTAAGCGATGCTCGAAAATATAAGCTCCTGATTTACCAAAAGTTTTTACGAGTCGCTCTTGATTTGCCCTAGCATTGGCGACGGGTGCATACTCAGCTTGGGTATATTCAACCCTAATTTTTTGAGGGGAGAGGGGCTTGAACTTGACCTCTAACCTTGGATATTCAAGGTTCACCACCTGTGGGTCTAAGTAGACCCATAAATTTTGCTGTAACCCAATCCTGAAGCCATCCCTAAGATAATCTTGCTTGGGCGCAGTTAATAGCAGTTGACTGGGGTTTTGAGCACTCTTAACTTCCACCTGAGGCCAAACATAGGCATTCCGAACAGCCGTTCTGGGTAGGAGATCATCCAATCCACGCACAAAAACGCGAAAAAAATAGTCGAATTCTGCTGTAGAACAAGGGACTTGCTTCGCCATTACTTCGATCTCGCCTTGTGCTAGCGGGACTGAGTTGTCACTAGCAGCCTGTACCGCAAGACTAGCTTCCATTGTTAACCAAGATAGCAAGAGTAAAACTAAAATTTTTCCAGAACTCATCCAAATTTTTCCTTATTAATAATAAACCCAGCTAAGTCAGTGCCTAGCCAAGGCGACAGATTATCTGTGCAACATCCAGTCAGCGAAACTAGCGGATAATGGAGGTCGATCGAACATGTAGCTCTATTATTTTAAGTCGATCGAGAACTTCTAATCACCCGATCGGATAGGAGTTATAGACATTAATAGTTACAGTCCGATTTATTCGATCGAGACCACTGATACCATCCGCAATGGTCGCAAACAACGGATAATGAAGATAGATCGATTGATGCGTTTTCAAGGTATGAATGACGACTTGGGGAATCCAATTTTATTAACACTGCCCCGTAATGATGGCCTTGGAGATGCACTGCGCCGTTTGGCAGAAGCAGTTAATTTGGTTGCTGCAATTGAAGATCGTCCACCGGAAAGTGTTCTATTGGACGTTAGAGGCTGTATCCCGACATCTAAAATGATATAAGTTAAATCGATCTTACTACTCTCTTCCCACATTAAAACTAGGACTTTTAGGCGTTGCTGATTTTGGGTATGATTCATCAATTATGCGATCGCCAAAACCTTGGGTAGGGGCAATTCATGAATTGCCCCTACCCAAGGTTTCATACCTCAATTCAGCAACGCCGACTTTTAAATGGGAACACTTCGGATTGGAAACATCTTGATTATCATCGATCGGTCATGCGAGATCCATTTACCATTCGCATTTTGGTTCCCGATAGAGATCCCGAAGGACTAAGCATTACAGCACTTCCAGCCGTTATACGGTCGCAGACAGCGGATAACTCACATCTTGCATGAGTACATTAGCATGATTGATATTTGGCAGAATTCTCCCGATAGATGTATTTAGTCTGAGTATATAGTAGCAGCCCACAAGATCCAGTTTAAGAGTGGGCAGTATCTACTATGCGATCTGCAACACTTAAGAATTGGTTTCTGCTGGCTTCTGTATCCTGTGGGGTCGGATTTGGCTCTACATTCCTGATTAGCCGAAATTTACAACAGTCTGCATTGGGGGGTTTGGGGACGGTTCCGGCTGTTGCAGCTAGCATGAAGATCCGATCTCGTCAGCGCAAAGAAGAAATCGAATCTGCTCAGAGTAGTCATAAACAGATCGATCTACAAGTACAAGAATTACAAAATATACAAGTAGAATTAGCTCAGATTGAAGCTAGAAGGAAATTTGCGATCGATTCTGCTAAACAGTCGGATCTGGAACTCCAAAGTATTCACAACCAAATATATCAATATTCTGCTGCTAAGAGGCAACTAGAGTTGCAAATTCTCACATTGCAGAGCCAATCGAATAGTTTACAATCTGACATCGCGGATAAGGAAGTCGATCGCACACAAATCAGGCAACAGATCTCTTCAGATGAAGATCGACAAAATCGACTTTCGATAACGGTTGATGATTTGGATCGATCGATCCAGTGTGGCCAAGATTTATTGCAAAAGCTAGATCGAGATCTCAGAAGACAAACAAATCTATTATCTGAAGTTCAAACTAGAAAGGCATTAGCGATCGATTCTGTCCGACAATCGGATCTAGAACTCAAAGGGATTCGTGAGGAAACAACCCAACAGTCTGCAAAGAAAGAGCAACTAAAAGCTAGAGTTGCCGATTTACAGAATCAATTAAGAAGTTTGCTATCGGAAATATCCGACAGAGAGATTTATCATATAGGAATCGAGCAACAGATCACTCGATTGGAAGATAAACGAAATCAACTTTTGACTGAGATTGATGGTTTGGATCGATCGATTCAAGACAAACAAGCGTTACTAGATGATTTATATTTAGATCTAAGTATAAAAACAGAAATAGATCTAAAAATAGCTTCTTTGCAGCAGCAAAAGCAAGAACATCAAGTTTCATTAGATGAATTAGAAATAGTACTTGGTAGCGCACGAGATAGCATATCAGAATTAAATACTACTTTCACCAGCAAACAGGGACAATTAGATAGAATTGTAAATGAATTAACTGAAATTGAAGCTAGAAGACAATCTGCGATTGACTCTGCGGAACAATTGGGGTTAGCATCTCAAAGGATTAAGGCGAGAATAATTAAATACTCTACAATCAGAAGAAAAATGAGACTTGGAGTTGCAGAGATGCAAGCTCAGTCGAGTAGTTTACAGACTCAAATAAGTAAGGCAGAAGCTTCTCGCACAGAAATTCAAGGACAAATTGTCAGACTTAAAGAGGAACTGAGTCATAATATATCTTCATTAGAAGATCGAGATCTCATCCAGAATACAATAATCGAGCCACTTATATCGTGGGAAGATCACTTTCAGAATGATCCCTATTTACGCATTCTAAGACATATCAATCAACATGGTGTTATCACTGAATCGGAAATTCGTAATATTCTTGAAGATCGTTATGTTGCTAATCAATTTCCTAGAAAGATAGCGGAATACAATAAAAATAAGTATTTACCCTTCAAGATTGAGGGAGGAGGATCGGACAGTAGTGGTAGCCGCTATCTCAAGCAAAGCAAAGAAGATGAATGTCTAGCACGTTTAAGTCTTGTTGACACAACCCCACCGGATAGTTCACAAATAGAAATAGTAGAGTCACAACTCGATCTCACAAAAACTGAGAAAGATATTTTTGAGTTGGAAGAAATACCAACCCCAGATTTGATTTATGATGATTTGCAACTAGATGATGAAGATCCAACATCAGATCTAGTAAATAGATACAATCAGGAAAATTGGGAGGATTACTTTCAGGGAGATCCCCTATTACCGATCTTACGACATATTAATGAACATGGAAGAATTTTACGAGAACAAGTTTATCAGATGCTTAGAATTCTCGGCTTGAATAATCAATTTTCCGAAAATATAGATGAATACAATGCTAATAATATACTGCCCTTTTTTATTCTTACAGAAGAGTATTCAAATGATAACTGTATTTATATTAAAGGAATAAGAAATGCCGACTTATAGAATTAAATAAATAAATTATGTATCGAACAAGCTATTAGTTCTTAAATAAATAATGTTTTAGTAATTTCCGATCAAAACAAGCAATTTGTCAGCTAGTTATGGGAATACTATCAGGATGTACTCTGCTCAAGCAGCCCAATATACACCATTCAGCTAAATCTATCTAAATTAGAAAATCATGCCAATTAGTAAGCAAGACATTCAACATCTATTTGAAAGACTGAGATCCGGTGTTGTTCCAGATCGGGGATTAGAGGCTTTTGCAGTAGGTATCGATAGACCTCAAAATGAGATTAAACGACAACTAGACTTAGCCAGTAATGGCGAGGGTTTGTTTAAATTCCTGCGTGGCGGCTATGGTTGTGGGAAAACATTTACATCTCGATTGGCACTTCAAGATGCTCAGGATCGAGATTTTGCGACTAGTTTTGTGGTGGTATCAGATAATGATTTACATTTTCATAGGTTTGATGATGTCTATCGTAAAGTCGTCCAAGAATTAGGAACGAGTGAATGTAAACGTGGTGCTTTAGGATTTATTATCGATTGCTGGCTGGGGCGAGTTCAAGATGCTTTATTTGATGCAGGAGTAGATCCTTACGCAGAAAACTTTGATGATAAAGTACAGCAACGGATTCAAGAAGATTTAGCATCTCTCACTAGAGGTAAAGCTCCTGAAGATATGGTTCGTGTATTGCGGACAATCTTTAAGCTCAAGCAAAATAATGACATGGAGAATGCTAGTGCGCTGATCTCTTGGCTATCTGGGAGTAGAAATGTAGCCGCACAAGCCATGCGAATTGCAGGTATCAGAGGAAGGATTAGTAGTAATGAAGCGATGGATTATCTCCAAGGTGTTTTAGCAATTACCAAAGATGCTGGCTACAAAGGATTAGTAATAGTGATCGATGAAGCAGAAACTATTTTGCGAATGCGAACAGATGTTCGTGAGAAATCTCTAAATGGTATTCGACAAATTTGTGATGCAGCAGATCGCTACCCTGGTTTATTTTGGGTTTTCACAGGTACGCCAGACTTTTTTGATACTAATCGTGGCGTGGCAGGATTGCAACCATTACACGATCGATTGCAACTAATTAAAAATGGTAATTTTTATAATCTACTTCAACCGCAACTAGTACTTAAACCCTTTGATGCAGAACGTTTGAAAGAATTAGCTATCAAGTTACAGGGCTTATATCCTGCCACCAATCGAGTGCAGCTTAATAGCAAAGTTACCGCAGAGTTTATCGAGCTATTAGTCACCAGGGTAACAGAAGGGTTTGCTGGAGATGTGGGTATCGTACCTCGTGTATTCCTTCGCGAATTTGTTAATACCCTCGATTTGGCTGATACTGAACCAGAATTTGATCCATTGAAAGATAGCGGCTATCAGTTGGAACTCAATGATGAAGAGAAACGCATAATTCAGCAGCAGCCATACTTTACACCGGAGCCGGAAGATCGCCAACAATATGCGGTGACATTTTAATAATTAGACGTTTTTTTAATTAACTACCCTATTAACCGAATCTAGTCATGGCATCTGTTTTTACTCGTTTTCCTGATCGATTGCAATCGGCGATTGTTTCGCGATTAGGTTGGACATCTCTACGCCCAGTTCAAGAACTCGCTGGCGATCCACTCCTAGACGGCTACAATGCCATTATCCTCGCGCCGACAGCAGGGGGTAAGACGGAAGCGTGTATGTTCCCTTTGCTCGCTCAGATGGTCGAACAGGAGCCTCTGGGAGTGGGTATTCTCTACATCGCCCCGATTAAAGCGTTACTAAATAATCAAGCCGATCGATTTCAACAGTATACAGAAATGGTTGGGTTAAGTCGTTTTTTATGGCATGGAGATATCACAAGATCCCAGAAAAAAGCTTTTATTCGTAATCCGACTACGGTATTGATGACTACACCCGAATCTTTGGAGGGAATGTTAATATCTGCTAGTACACCTCACGCGCAAATTTTTACCGATTTACGTGCAGTAGTAATCGATGAAATTCATGCTCTAGCCGGGTGCGATCGAGGAGCGCATTTAATGTCTGTTTTAGAAAGATTGGTTCGATCGACTAATCGCGATGTTCAACGAATTGGATTGAGTGCAACAGTTGGTAATCC
>JAJAYU010000136.1 GCA_026786125.1 Chamaesiphon sp. | reverse complement strand
CCCGATCGAGTATATTCTCTCCTAAGTCATATCGCTATTATCGAAGGCTTATATTGATCGATTAAATCAGTCTCACATTTTCTCTCAACCGATTGCTACTCAATTGGTTGCTTTAACTAAGTTTTATCCGGCTGAAGATTACCATCAAAATTTTATCGATCGCAATCCAGCTTATCCTTATGTGGTGGTAAATGATCTGCCTAAGCTCGATCGATTAAAACAGCAATTTCCCAAATTATTGCGGTGATTATAATTAGCCCAATTCATTACTATCTTCAAATACAATTACTTCCTCTTCGTCATTGAACTGATCTTCTGTATGTGCGCTGAGAATCCGATTTTCATAGCGCCGGTTACGACGACTAGCTTTGGCGATGGTAGCACGTTTTTGAGATCGTTTGTCCTGTACTAATTTTTGCAGATCTGGCGCGTCACTGATATCACTCAGTGTTTTATTATCTGTCCGTTTCATTCGATTTTAAGGTTTGATGAGAATAAAGAAACCCGACTCCTTGAAGAAGTTGAGTTTGTAGCAGGACTATTCTAGATAGTTACATTCGTTCTAATACTGGAATACCGAGTAAATCTAATCCTAGTTTCAACGTTTTAGCAGTTAGATCTGACAAGATTAACCGTGAAGTACGGATCGGTTCTTCAGCTTGGAGCACAGAATGTTTGTCATAGAATTGGTTGTACTTTTGACTGAGTTCAAATAAATATTGGCACAACCGATTTGGGAGTAGATCTCGTTCGACTTCAGTGACGATCGATCCTAATTGTAATAGCTGTTTGGCAAGAGCTAGTTCTAATTCTTCATTAAGGATAATTTGAGCATTATCTCCCAAGTTCTCAAAATCAATCCCACCTTTGCGACTAATTCCTTGTACCCGCACATAGGGATACATCATATAAGGTGCCGTATTGCCTTGAAGCGCAAGCATTTTGTCATAACTAAAGACATAATTGCTCAGTCGATTTTGGCTCAAGTCGGCATATTTAACAGCACTTAATCCCACAACTTCGGCACTATTGGCAATGAACTCTGGTGTTTCCTGTCTTTGATCTCCAACTAATCTTGCTTCCAAATCTTGACGGAAGGTATCGATACCTTCATCGAGCAATGCTTTTAGTTTAATCGTTTCACCCGATCGAGTCTTGATCTTTTTACCATCTTCACCTAATACTAATCCAAACGGAACGTGAGTAATCTCCACATCTGCGGGAATCCAGTTTGCTAATCTAGCTACCTGAAATACTTGGGCGAAATGATCTGCTTGACCTGAATCAGTAATATAAATAATCCGGTCAGTTTGATCGATCTCAATCCGATATCTGACAGCGGCTAAGTCAGTAGTTGCGTAGTTATAGCCACCATCTGTTTTCTGAATAATTAGCGGTAAAGGATCTCCTTCTCTATTTACAAAGCCGTCAAGGAAAACGCACTGTGCGCCATTACTTTCTACTAATAATCCCGATGTCCGTAAATCATCAACTACCGCAGCTAAATAGGGGTTGTAGAAAGATTCCCCCCGTTCGACGATCTGAATATTTAATCTGTCATAAATCACTTGAAATTCCCGCCGTGATTGATCGCACAATAAATTCCAAGCTTTAATAGTATCGGGGTCTTTTGCCTGTAACTTTACTACCTCTTTCCTAGCTGCTTCCTGAAATTGTGGATCCTCATCAAATCTCTGTTTAGCTTTTTTATACAAAGCGACTAAATCACCTAAATCGAGGGCATCAGCCGTAATCAAAGCTTGGGGATAAGCTTCCCGCAAATAGAGAATCAACATCCCAAATTGAGTACCCCAATCGCCAACATGATTGAGTCTAAGCACGTCATGACCACGAAATTCTAACACCCGTGCGATACAATCACCTAAGATAGTCGATCGAAGGTGTCCTACATGCATTTCCTTGGCAATATTCGGACTCGAAAAATCGACTACTACTCGTTGAGATTTATCCGCCACCGCTACACCCAAACGACGATCTAACTGCATCGCTTGTAATTGGGTGGTGAGATAGCTAGGTTTAACAGTAAAATTAATAAATCCTGGCCCAGCAATTTGTGGAGCCTCACAGATTTCTGCTACATCTAAATTATCAACAATCGATTGAGCAATCGCCCGTGGTTGCTGCCCCAATTTCTTGGCCAGTCCCATCGCCATATTTGCCTGATAATCTCCAAACTTAGGATTGCTCGACAATCCGAGTAGGGGATCTGTCCCAGCATAATCAGCCCCCAATGCCGCAACAATCGCTCGATCGAGTTGAGTAGTCAGATATGCAATGGTAGAGTTCATGATCGAGCGTAGGACGAATTAGTACTTACTATTCACTATCCCCGATCTCCGATCGACTGTCCACTAGATCCACTGTCACACCCCACCAAACTTTTCGACCAATAAGTGAGTACAATCGCTACAGACGGTAGTTGGTGGATGGTGAATGGTAGATGGATGCAGTCCCCTAGTCCCCAGTCTCCCCGTCCCCCTTTCCCCCTTTCCCTAATTCAGCCTATGATACCTGCTAAAACCCCTACAGAGGCGAGTGGATTTAAAGCTCTGCTCACAAATAGACCATTTTTATTCTTATGGACGGGGCAAATTGTCTCGCAGATTGCCGATAAAGTGTTGTTGGTAATGTCAATTGCTTTATTAACTAGCTACAACGTTCCAATT
>JAJAYU010000135.1 GCA_026786125.1 Chamaesiphon sp. | reverse complement strand
GTCCCCACATGACCATTTGGCAAGCAGATATTTCTAGTCGTCCGCAACAAAATGAACAGGGAGAAACGCTCTGGGAATTAGTTATTTGTGCTGCGGATGGGGGTTGGTATCATACGGCTATTTGTCCCCAAAAACAGGTGAATTCTGAGTGGATTGCCGCACAAATTCAGTTAGCCGCAGGGGATAAATTACCCGAATCAATTCAAGTATTTCGCCCTCAAAGTTTAGGTTTAGTTCAGACGGCTTGCTCGAAACTAGGAATTGAAGTTATTGCAACACGGCGAACGGTTGCATTGAAAAAGCTACTGCAACAACAGACTCAGAGCTATGGTCAGCCTAAGTATCAACCATTACTAATTGAATCACCGCCACCGTTACCAATTCCCGATCATTTAGTTGGGGATAAATGGCAATTTGTGACCCTCACAGCGGGGCAATTGGTCGCAGATTTTGCAGATCGACCAATTCCGATCGTTTCGATGCCAGATTACTTACTACCACCCCATTGGGGGCTAGGTGCTAATGTGGCGATTCCTGGTGTAGTTATTTATGGTGGCAGACAATCGATGCGATTGGCGCGATGGGTGTCGGAAACAAATCCTGTCAGTCTCAATTATTTGGGTGACGATCCTGGTGGCTTAGTTTTGGATGCTGGTTTAGCAGATCGATGGGTGATGCTGACATTCAACGATCGAGAAGTCAGTCAAGCGGCTAAACTGTTTGAATCTCGCAAACGGCTAGTACATGGCTTACACTTTTTACTAGTAACTCCTGATGATTCAGGAGTTACCAATAGTGGTATTTGGCTATTGCAAGCAAATTAATCTTTGGCCGTGAACCACAGATAATATAATGCTTTAGTTAGATAGTGATTAGTTAAAGTATTTACTGATTGCTCGATCGAACAATTAGGATTTACTGCTGGTTTACACGACAAATCTGCAACCGCAGATACATCTACGGCATCTGTTGGTAAACTGCTAACTACTTTTTTTGGGCAGCATTACCATTACGTGCGATGGTGGCTTGCAATATTTGAAGCGCTTTCGCATACTGGGGATCGGCAGCAGTCGCAAATTTAGTCCGATCTTTTACTAGCTGTTGGATTTGGGCTTTGGTTAATTTAATTTCTACATCCGGTTTGATTCCGGCATGGTTGATATCTTTACCGCTAGGAGTGTAGTATTTGGCGATTGTCACTGCCATGCCCGCGCCGTCACTGAGGGGACGAACGGATTGTACCAATCCTTTTCCAAAGGTTTTAGTACCGACTAATTGAGCACGTTTATTATCTTGGAGGGCACCAGAGAGGATTTCACTCGCGCTGGCAGAACCGCCATCAACGAGGACAACTAGGGGTTTTTTGGTGATCGCAGTCCCATTTGCTGAACTAACATCGCCAGTACCTTGACGATTGACGGTCGAGACAATTTTACCTTGATCCAGCCACATCCGCGCAATATCGATCGCACCGTAGAGTAAACCACCTGGATTCGATCTCAAATCCAGGACGTAGCCAGTAGCACCTTGGCTTTCAAGCTTCTGGATTGCTGTCCCCATCTCCGTCGCTGCGTTAGCACTAAACTGTTTGAGTCGAATATAGCCGATGCCACCTAGTTCTTTGGGGCGATATTTAGCTTCGACAGGATGAATTTCGATTTGTTGACGCAGGAGCTTGAAGTTCATCACTTGCGTACCATCACGTTGGATCGTCAGCGTGACGCTAGTACCCTCTTTACCGCGAATCAGCTGGACTGCTTGATTGACATCCATGCCCACAGTACTTTTACCATCAATTTTGGTGATGATATCTTTAGATAGGATGCCTGCTTTGGATGCTGAAGTATCTTCGATTGGCGCGATTACTTCGAGCTTTTTGGTTTTCTCATTTTGGCTAAGTTGAATCCCCACCCCAATTAATTGGCCAGAGGTTTCGACTTGGAGATCCCGAAATTCTTTGGGATCCATAAATCTAGTGTAGGGATCGCCCAGATTTTTGAGCATCAGGCGAGTAGCTTTATAGGCTTCCTCTTTAGTTTTGTAATTCTTTTGGATATACTGTTTACGAATTGCCCGCCAGTCTTTTTGATTGAAGGTGCCATCGACATAGAACCTGTCAACAACTTGCCACACCTCATCAACCAATTCCTTTGGACTATCTTTGAAGAATGCAACCCCCCTGGGAAGATAAAGCCCCGCACCAGTTACTGCTACTGCGGTGAGTACCAATGCTGTTGCCCCAATAACTAGCCCATTTGTTTGGATCTTCATGATTCTGTCAGAAATTAGCAGGAAATGAAAATGTAGCGTGATGATATTGTCCTTAATCTAACATATCACCACAGCTTGCACCAATGACTTTAGTCATTGTTAATCCCATTCTTTACTCTGGCTCAACCCAACGATCGTCAGATTTAATTAAAGCAATTAATTCAGTAACACCATCAGCTTCCGGCACCCGTTTAATCTCATCTCGACCACGATAGAGGGAGATATATCCAGGTATTTTACCAACATAACCGTAGTCAGCATCAGCCATTTCCCCGGGGCCATTGACGATGCAGCCCATGACGGCGATGTCTAAGCCCACGAGATGATTGGTGGCGGCTCGAACTTTGCCCAGCACTTCTTCAAGATTAAATAGCGTCCGCCCACAGGAAGGACAGGCGACGTATTCCACCATTGTTTTTCGTAGTCCCAAGGATTGGAGAATGCTATAGCAAACGGGAATTTCCTTTTCGGGTGCTTCTGTGAGAGATACGCGCAGTGTATCGCCGATGCCTTCCGCCAAAAGCGTGGCAATCCCCGCAGTCGATTTGATTCTGCCGTACTCACCATCTCCAGCTTCGGTGACTCCGAGGTGAATTGGATAGTCCATGCCCTCAGCATCCATCCGTTGGGCGAGCAATCGATAGGCAGCGATCATCACCGGAACACGAGAAGCTTTCATCGAGACCACCAAATTGTGAAAATCAAAAGATTGACAAATCCGAATACACTCTAGAGCTGACTCGACCATCCCTTCGGGGGTGTCACCATAGGTAAATAGCATTCGTTCCGCTAGGGAGCCATGATTGACCCCAATTCGCATCGCCTTATTTTGGTCCCGCAAGGAAATTACCAGGGGTTCGAGCATGTCGCGAATATTCTCCCCAATTTCTGCAAACTCAGCAGCAGTATACTCGGTACGATTGGGTTTGGGTTTTTCAAACACATACAAACCAGGATTGATCCGCACCTTATCTACGTGTTTGGCCACCTCTAGGGCAATTTTCATCCCGTTGTGGTGAACATCAGCAACGATTGGCACGAGCTGATATGTATCGATCAGTTGTTGCCTAATTTGAGCCAATGCCTTGGCATGAGCCATACTCGGTACAGTGACCCTGACGATTTCACAGCCGATCTCATGCAGCCGCCGAATTCCGGCTACCGCACCATCAATATCTAGGGTATCCTCATTGATCATCGATTGAACAGCAACAGGATTATTGCCACCGATAATTATGCTCCCAACCGCTACTGGTCGGGTCTTGCGGCGATGAATCGTGGTATCTGTGCCTAAATTAGCGTAAGCGGACTGAGTGGGTGCTGGAAGGGTCTGCATATAACAACTGTGAGGATTTGGAGCAATTATCTGCCGAGCAGAACGCTGTTGAATAGTTTCTCCCCTTTAGCTTGCCACAATTTGGGCATTTCGGCTGGCGATTAAGTGTAAATCCAAACTTCGGCTCGATCGGCTGCTGCACCCCATGTAATAATAGTTACCAGATAATCTGCTAAGATCGAAAAGAATTACAGCAATAGTTCGTTAATATTGAGTTGTCTAGTAAGTCCTGGACTGAATATACACGGCTCTGTAATCCCTCAATTTCTACCACTACGAGCGTTAAAAGCTCTGAATCGATTCACCGATCCCCCATTCAACAAACCCCCTAGCCCTTAGTCTGATCCTTTGCTTTTGTTACTGCGAGTAATTTGGAATTATGCCTAGTCAACGTAGCTATTATCAGCCAAACTTTTTGCGTGAAATGCAGTTAGGCTTGGTAGTCTATGGGGGTGTGTCCTTGGCGATTTATACTCACGGTATTTGTCAAGAATTTTACAATGCGGTTCGAGGTCGCGGTATCTATAAGTTGGTTAAGGCGTTGACGGATGCCGATTTGGTCGTTGATGTGATTTCTGGCAGTTCGGCGGGCGGTATTAATGGCATCCTCTTAGCCTATGCGATCGCTAATAGTAACGATCAAGAGATTGTCGATTTTAGTCAATTTGCCAAGATCTGGCGCAATAGTGGGGAGGCGATTAAGTTACTCAAAAAGCCTAACTTATTTAAATTTCCGCTGGGAGTCAATGCCAATAGCGAGAATGGCAACGGAGCTGCGGCACAGGCAGACGCGATGCGAACAACCCTAGCCCATCATCAGGGGCTGCTGGCTGCCTTAATTAGAGGGGTCGAGCACAAGTTACCCCGTTCGACCACGGAATGGTTTTCAACTACCAAGGAATTGGATTTAGCCATCGCGGGGACTGATTATCTCGGTAGGATCGATCGCACCACTGAGGAGCATCAACCAAACCCTGGCGTGAAGGATCATCGAGCGATCTTTCGACTTAAACATCGTCAAGGGCGCAAAGAGCCATTTAATCCGTATTACCAGGATCCAAATTTACCGCGCACGCCCAATGATACCTATCAAGCTTTGATCAAGCTGTGTCAGATTACGGCGGGAATCCCAGTGATTTCGCCACTGGTGGAAATAGATTTACAAGATCGCAAGAATTTGGTCGATCGGCAATTGGTAACATGGGGTAAATTAGCCAAGAATTACACTGTAGACTTTTCGACAGATCGGGATGATAAATTATATTTCCTCGATGGTGGTTTGCTGGATAATGCGCCCCTAACTTGCTTGATGCAGGCATCAGCCTATCGATTGCCAAATCGATCGAGTCAACGGAAATTATTTTATGTGGATCCTAATCCCGAACATTTTAATGATGGGATTCAATCGATCGGTAAGAAAAAATCGCGGCTAGAATATATTTTCCAAACCGTATCTTCATCGATTCCAATTCAACAGAGTATTAGCAATGATCTCCGCACAATTACTGAACACAATCATAAAGTGCGTCGATATCATACACTGATCGATCTGGCTGAAGTTGCTGTTGATTCCCAGCAACTACTGGCAAGTAGCGATCGCACTCAGTCCCAAATCTATTTACGGGGTAGATTATTCGACTTCCGTGATCGAAATTTACCACTATTGATTCAAGCAGATCTAGGATCGCAGAATAGTCAATATTCAGCGATCCTCGATAAGATCGATAAAATTTTAGCGAGTAAATTTAGTAGCAGTCAAGATCGTAATCATTATCACAAATTGCTTGATCGATTTGAGTCACAGGTTATCGATATTGATGTAGAATATAGTATTCGCCAACACTTTTATCTAATTGATAAAATTGCTGATATCTTAGCTGCCAATCTTCAGATCGATCTTCGCGAACAACTCGAACATCTATCACAGGAATTAAGTTGTAATATTAAATTATTAGAAGTAGTCAGAGCTAGCCTAGAATTATTATTGCGAGATCGCGCCGTCAATAATTATTTTCACTATCTAATCAATCAAGAATCAAACGATCGACGATTGCGGGCATTAGTCTACGAATTAATCTTTCGGCTCCACCGCTTTTTGCTAGATGGATCGAGGCTCCCAGCATTTACACCACATGATTTAGCTAGAGCTAAACTCGAACCTATTCCAGCCCAGTTTTGGGAAAACTTACCTGAACTAGCCTCAGAATCCGATCGAGATCGATGGTTATCACAAACTAAAATTTCCAGTATTTTTGCTCAATTTAAACAACGGATTGCTGAGCTACAACAAAGTACTGATTTGCATCGATTAATTTGGACAGATCGACAATTAGAATACGATACTAAAAGTAATCAAAATTTTCCGAGTATCCTGATCCAAATTAATCTCGCGGCTCAAGTAATGATTGAAAGATCGGACAATAACTATACCGATCAACTCCTAAAACACTGGAATACTTTTGAAGTGATTGATCGAGAACTCTATCCATTTGAATATCTGACTAGTTTAAATACCAAAGAAATTATCAAACCGATCTGCATCAGCCCAGATACAGCTCAATTAGGAATTGGAACTGGTAAAAGTACCGAACAGAAACTCGGTGGAAATAAACTATATAATATCGGTGGCTTTTTTAAAAAATCCTGGAGATTAAACGATCTGTTGTGGGGACGCTTAGATGGATTAAATCGGATCCTTGAGAGTATTGTTACACCTAGATCCGTGACTAATTTTGCTAATTTTGTCCAACGAGAAGCAGATCGAATCAAGTGTAGCCCAACTCAATACTTAGGTTGGTTACTGACAGAATCACTACCACACTTATCTGGCGATGAACGTGAAGTAGTCAGTTCACATCTGATCTATCTCGCTCAACCTGGATTGCGGATTGATCGAACCGAACTCCGCAAAATCTTAGCAGATCTGGTTGCCGCTGGACAGCGTGAAATCTTGACCAGCGATGTCCACTCTGTAATTGAAGGCATCGATGAACAGCCTGGCTGGTGGCGGGCTGGATCTGATCGATCATCAACTAATCAAACAGGCAATTCCTTAGCCTACGACTCACCAGAACTAATCGATCCTCCAGTCCCCAGCTCCAACCCTAGTACAATTACCCGCATTATTCATCAATCCTTAACTAATTTAGCAACCCAAAAACAGCACTTTTTCCGTAATCAATATCGAGTTGGCGTTGATAAACTGTGGGAAAATATGCCCTTAGTTACAGTAATTAATCTCTGTACCAAAATTGTCTTAATTTTGCGGAATCTACTAGTAAAAGTATTTAGAACATCTTCCCGTACCCAGACAATTCGCTATCCGCTTTATCATTGGCTGGATGGTATATTGCAGGCAATCTACTGGTGGCTACAAGGTGGCACGATCAAGCTCGGCGCAGTTCATCGGAGACCACGCATCATCTTATTCCAAATTTTAGGCATCAGTACTGCGATTGGTGGCATCATGCTAGCGATGGTGCTGTCGCCACTGTGGTTATTATTTTCTATTCCAGGTGCCGTCGCTTGTTGGTTTTTACAAACCATGCGGCTGAAACGCTTAACTGGTGGTAAGGGTTAGCTCTAAAAGCTGACTAGAAAGCTAAACTAAGTAATGTTACTAGACCGATCGATATACATTCAAGACCCGCTTTGTGGGATGATTGGAAATCAAAATTCGATTGGGTGACTCTACTGTGAAATCATTACGGCAAGTATTTCAGCGCGAGAAGATAGTAGCTTCGATCAAATCATTACGGCAAGTGTTTCAGAGCCGGAAGATGGTAGCTTTGTTGTTTATTGGCTTTTCATCTGGGCTACCAATCTTACTTGTATTCAAGACATTACAATCTTGGATGTCTGATGCTGGAACAGATCTGAGTAAAATTGGCTGGTATGGCAGTCTGCTAGGCTTTCCCTATGCGTTTAAATATCTGTGGTCGCCACTACTCGATCGATATGCCCCGCCATTTTTGGGTAGACGAAAAGGATGGCTGCTAATTATTCAATCATTGTTGGTGGTGTCGATCGGGACAATGGCATTGCAAGACCCTGCCCAAAACCTAGATTTACTCGCGATTAATTCAGTGATCATTGCTTTCTTGGGTGCATCCCTAGATATAGTTGCAGATGCTTATCGGACAGAAGTATTAACTGAAAAAGAGCTACCAATTGGAGCCAGCGTTTTCACCACTGGTTATCGGGTCGCATTGATCGTCGCTTTTGCAGGAGCATCTAAGTTATTCGCCAATGTTTTTCAGTCGTGGCAGCCAGTTTATTTAGTTATGGCTGGATTTATGTTGGTCAGTTTAGTACTCACATTGATTGCGCCCAATACTGAGGCAAAAGTTCCAGAAACACTGGCCGATGCTGTGATTTTGCCATTTGCCGACTTTTTTCAGCGACGGGGAGTTGTTTATGGCGCATCGGTATTGCTATTCATTGTTTCGTATAAAATCAGTGATGCAATGATGAATGCGATGTCGATCCCTTTTCTCAAAGCCGCTTGCTTTACCCAAGGAGAAATTGGTGATATCAATGGCTTTATGGGAATGATTGCGGCAATCGTTGGGGCATTGCTTGGTGGAGTGATCTTGACGCGGATGAGCATTTTTAAGGGGTTGTGGATCTTTGGGAGTTTGCAGGCAGTGGCGATCATTTTCTACTTCGCCCTAGCCCAAATTACCCAGACTGATCCAGCCGTGACAGATCTAGCCACAGCCTGTCAAGGTGCGGTACGACAACCTGGTGCCGATCAACTATTTTTATTATCAATCAATACTGAAAACTTTTTTGGGGGGATGGAATCCTCAGCTTTTGTTGCTTTCTTGATGAGTATGTGCCGGAAATCTTTTACGGCAACTCAAATTGCCCTATTGTCTAGCCTCATGGCTTTGAGCAAATTGATTGTCGCCCCTGCCGGAGACTGGGTGAAAACAATGGGCTGGTCAAATTTCTTCTTGGTGACGATGGTAGTCATCATTCCTAGTTTAATCTTATTGATGTATATTGCTCAGTTGACTAAATCAATTACCAGTCAGACTAGAGCAGCAGTTTTCAACGATCTCACTAACAAGTTAGGTGAGCTATCACCAGCACTAACCGCAAAATTTCAGAGCTTGGGCCTTAGAGAATTGGAAAACCTCAGCGATGAGTCATTAAACTTTGAAAAGATGGAGAATCTAGCAGACTGGTTCAATCCTAAAAAAATGCCAGCAACCAAAACGGTGTAGATCCTGAGATTAATATTTGTTACAATTGGTTGATATTCACTTATCTGTGCGGCGACAAACTAGCTATGACCTTCATTCGTCAAAATATCGGCCCTTTGGTCATTCTGCTTATTTTTCTATTTGCCCTAGTCGCGACGAGTGCTAGAATTTTCTTGCCGACAGATATGTCTGGCCCTGCACCTTTGACAGGGGCGATTTTAACCAACATCACTGCCTTGATTTCCACTTATCATCAATAGCCCTGCCGATTACGGATTCAATACCAATTGACCCATGCCCAGATAACCAACTCCTTCAGGACTAACTTCAAACCGACAGGGTAGAACTTCCAATCCCTTGGCAACAGCGGTACGGAGGAGTTGACCATAGATCGGATCGGTGGTGTCTCCAGGGGAAAATTTGGCTTTATCACCACGATTGATTAGATACACCATCACGGCGCGGCTATCAGGCATGACATCGATCAGTTCTCGGAGGTGTTTTTGACCTCTGGTGGTCTCAGTGTCGGGAAAAACTGCAACATCGCCAATTGACCAAGTAGTATTCTTAACCTCCAGATAGATTTTCTGATCTCCATCCATCAGCAAAAAGTCAATCCTACTGCGGTTGTCTTGCCCATAGACCACTTCTGATCGAATCATTTGATATTCGCCTAATTCAGGGAATAAATGTTGCTCTAGGGCAATCTTGATCAGCTTATTCGGCAGGGCGGTATTGATCCCAATCCAGACATCATCCATGTAAATCATTTCCCAGGTGTAAGCCAGCTTTCGCTTGGGGTTGTCGTGGAAGGATACTTGCACAGGCGCACCAATTTGGCATACTCCAGTCATCGGTCCAGTATTCGGACAATGAGCGGTAATCAGTTCGCCTGTGTCCAGTTGAATATCTGCCAGGAACCGCTTGTATCTTTTGACTAAAACGCCTGAATGAAGTGGGGGATAGGTGTAGAGCAATTGATTGGAGATTAGTGAGGGGGACTGGGGACTGGGGGACTGGTTCAAGAGTAAAATTCGTAGGTTGGGTTGCGCGGAGCAAAACCCAACTAACACACCAACACCCTGAAAATGTTGGGTTGTCTCCTGAAGGAGAGGCTCCGCCAACATTCTTCAACCCAACCTACAGCCTAGAACCTAAATAGGTTTCCAGATGACTAAGATTGATCGCCATTTGTTCGATCACAGGGATAATATCAGGGAGGAGTTGGTTGGTTGCTAGGGCTTCGATTTGCTTGGCTGCGGCGGTGATGCTGATAATGCCGACGTTTGCACTGGCACCTTTGATATAGTGGGCTTCATGACCGATCGCTAGGATATCTCGATCGACTACAGCTTGGCGCAACTCGTCGATGTGAATTTTGACATCTTCTGCCAGCATTGTCAGTAGTTCCAATTCAAACTCTGGGTCATCTTCGGAAATTTGATGCAATTGTTCCCAGTCAATATCAGCGAAATCGTTCATGAGGTGGTGTAGTGGCGATGGTAGAAGCGATTACTATTTTATCTCGTTCCCGTCAGCGTTGGTTTAGCAAATCTCCAGACTCCTCACTCCCAACTCCCAACTCATCCATGTTCCAAACCACCCGCCGCCGTCTGGCAATTTGGTATACTACCGTCACTGCGATCGTCTTGCTGGTATTTGCGATCGGGATGTATGTCTATGTCAGGAGTACACTGATCGAGCGGATCGACGATACATTAAATCATGTGGTGGAAGTGGTGAGTAGGTCGATCTCGATCGACAAAATCTATCTACCGGGAGCGAATAGTCAGTTTGAAATTAATGTGGCTGCAAGTTTCAAGGATGACTCAGACAGGCTGGATGACGATCGGATCGATCTAGAATTGTTCAATGTCAGTGGGAAATTGTTGTGGTCTACCCTGCGAGAGCCGCTAAATCTGCCAGTTTGGATCGATCTCGATGGTGAAACTGTGCGGGTGGACAACGGCCGAACTTTGCGCCAAATTACGGCACCAGTGAACAAAAACGGTGTGCTGGTGGGATTCCTCAGGGTCAGTCATCCGTGGTTTGAAGTGACTAAGCCGACGGAGCTATTGCTCGTCGATTTGTCGATTGGAACGTCTCTAGTCATTGCCAGTGTCGCCGCCATCGGTTGGTTTCTATCAGGAATTGCGATCGAGCCTGTCAAAGCTTCCTATCAACAGCTCAAACAGTTTACAGCAGATGCCTCCCACGAACTCCGCAATCCGATCGCGATTGTCCAAACCAATGTCCAAGTTGCCCTCACTGAGGAACCATTATCGCCCCAGCAACGCCAACAACTGCAAACGATCGAACGGTTGACTCGTCGCTTGGGGCGGTTGGTGGACGATTTATTGTTTCTCGCGCGGCAAGATAGTAGTATTGTCACCGCTGATTTTAGCTCTGTGCCTCTCGATGCACTGCTGATGGAGACAGTTGAAGAGCAACAACTAGCCGCCGCCGCCAAGGGAATTGAACTGAAACTGGAGATTGTCGATCCAGTTGCTATCGATGTAACTGCTACCGATCTGAGCGAACTCGCGGTGTTTAATCTCAGTGGCGATTGGGATCGGTTGGTGCGATTATTTACCAATTTACTAACCAATGCGATTCAATATACGTCGCCACAGATCGATCGGCAATCACAGATCAATGTCCAGCTCAAGCAATTAATTCGGCAAAATACGCTTTATCTCCAGGTCAAAATCCAAGATACGGGAATAGGCATTCCCAGTGCAGCAATCCCACATCTGTTTGACAGATTTTATCGTGTCGATCCGGCGCGGACAGCCAATCATTCTGATGTTAGTAGTGGTTCGGGATTGGGACTGGCGATCGTCAAATTGATCGTGACTAGTCATCAGGGCGAACTTTTGATCGATAGTCAAGTCAATCTCGGTACGACGGTAACAGTGATCTTCAAGAGTCAAATTCTATAAAACCCATTTGAGATCTTTTGAGGATGAATTGATGGACGGATATTAGTGAGAATGTGCGGGTTTATTCTAATTTAGTAGTGAAGATCGCAAATTTATAGCATAAACTCACCCCTTGTATATTTAGGGAGATAATCGATCGTTGACTAACAGAAAAAGTCGCAGAAATTTCAGCTTAATTATCACTACAAAATTGCTGTACTCGATCCCAGACTCGATCAAGTAAGATTGGATCGTTGCTATCAAACCATTCGATTCCTGGAATTGCTTTGAACCAAGTACGTTGACGTTTGGCAAATTGACGAGTAGCAATAGTTGTTAGATCGATCCCTGCTGCTAAACTAATCTCACCATCTAAATACTGTCGCATTTGGGCATATCCCAGAGTTTTTAGTAACGGTAAATCCCATCCATATTTAGCACCTAAATATCTCACTTCATCCTCCCAACCCAATTCAATCATCTGGTGGGCGCGTTGCTCGATTCGTTGAGCCAGGATGTCTAAATTTTGGCAATCCAAACCAATCTGGAGAATTGGATAGCTCGGCGGATATTCGCCCTGTTGACTAGAAATAGTCCGCCCAGTGACATAATAAACCTCCAGAGCGCGGATCGTGCGTCTGGGATCGTTGGCATAGATTTTACTAGCAGCTTGAGGATCGACTTGTTCCAAAATCTGGTAACATTGCACCTGACCGAGATTAGTTAATTGTGATCGCAACTGTTCATTAGCGGCGACTCTGGGCATCTTCATTCCCCGCACCACCGACTTTATATATAGTCCCGTACCACCAACTAGGAGCGGAATCTTGTTTCGCTGGTGTAGCTCGTTGATTACTACCTGGGCATCTGTTTGATATTGAGCAACAGTAACGGTATAATTAGGATCGGATGTACTAACAAAATGATGGGGTACCAGAGCCAATTCAGTACTAGATCCGGTCGCTGTAGCAACATTAAAATCTCGATAAATTTGGCGCGAATCTGCGCTGAGGATTTCCGAATTCAGCCGTTGGGCGATGGAAATTGCCAATCCTGATTTTCCGGTAGCTGTCGCTCCACAAATAACTATTAACATCTGGGAAAGTACAGCAGAACGGAAATCACAAATAACCAAGAACTAGATCTTACCATGAAAGATATTCTCAGAACTATCTAGATTCGTCTGCAACCTATTTGTGCTATAATGTTGGAGTGATTTATCATCAATGCAGCCAGAGGCGGCTTTGAACCCATTATTGGAGCATCGTTTATGAGTACTAGTTATGATGACGACAACATTCGCGTCCTGGAAGGACTAGAAGCTGTCCGTGTCCGACCAGGGATGTATATTGGGAATACTTCGGCGACGGGACTTCATCATTTAGTATATGAGGTTGCGGACAACTCGATCGATGAAGCTTTGGCAGGTCATTGCAAAAATATTGATATTTCGATCAATGCCAATGGTTCAATTACCGTCATTGATGATGGACGCGGCATTCCAGCAGGGATAAATCCCCAGACAGGTAAATCGACGATCGAAACAGTATTAACAGTTCTTCATGCTGGTGGTAAATTTGGGGATGGTGGTTATACCGTCTCTGGTGGTTTGCATGGAGTCGGAATTTCGGTAGTAAACGCCCTGTCTGCTCATGTCGAAGTCAAGGTATGGCGGAATCAAAAGATTCACACCCAACGGTTTGAGCAAGGGGTAGCCGTCACGGGATTGGAAATCGTCCCAAGTCCAGAAGATCGGACGGGTACCACGGTCACATTTTTACCAGATATTGAGATTTTCAAAGAGGGGATCGTCTTTGATTTTGACACTCTTGCAGTTAGGTTTAAACAGTTAGCTTATCTCAATGCTGGATTGCGGATTAGTTTTAGCGATTATCGATTAGAACTATTAGAAAATAACGAACCCAAGATTGAGAATTACTTCTACGAAGGTGGGATTAAGGAGTATATTGCTTATCTCAACACGGATAAACAGCCACTACATGAGGAAGTAATTTATATCCAAAGTGAGCAAGATAAAGTTCAAGTAGAAGTTGCCCTGCAATGGTGTGTCGATGCCTATACTGATAATATTTTAGGGTTTGCTAATAACATTCAAACCAAAGAAGGTGGAACACACTTAGATGGACTAAAAGTTGTTTTAACCCGTACAATGAATGCGATCGGTCGCAAACGCAATAAACTTAAAGATGGGGATGCCAATCTCGGTGGTGAGAATATCCGTGAGGGTTTAACTGCAATTGTCTCGGTAAAAGTACCTAATCCTGAATTTGAAGGGCAAACTAAAACTAAGCTCGGAAATAGTGAAGTTCGGAAAATTGTAGACTCGATCGTTGGTGAAGCTTTAACTGAATATTTAGAATTCCGCCCAAACATTGCTGACGCAATTCTAGAGAAAGCTCTACAAGCATTTAATGCCGCTGAAGCAGCTCGTCGAGCACGAGAATTAGTCCGCCGCAAATCGGTCTTAGAATCTTCGACTTTGCCTGGTAAATTAGCAGATTGTAGCTCGAAAGATCCAAGTGAATCAGAGATTTTCATCGTCGAAGGCGATTCTGCGGGGGGCTGTTTTCACGGTGACACCTTGGTATCCTTAGCTGATGGACGGAATCTTAGTTTTAAAGAAATCGTAGCCGAACAACAGGCTGGTAAAGAGCATTTTTGCTACACAATTCGTCAGAATGGGACAATTGGTATCGAACAGATCTTACATCCTCGGATTACCAAACATCAGGCTAATGTTGTCAAAGTAACTCTAGATAATGGTGAGCAAATAGTTTGCACCCCAGATCATCGGTTTATGTTGCGTGATGGTAGTTATAAACCTGCGGCACAACTTACGCCTGCTGATTCTTTGATGCCGCTGTATCGTAAAATTTCCGACAAACAGAATCCCAACATCACCATTGATGGTTATGAGATGGTCTGGAATCCTAAATCGGATTCCTGGTTATTCACGCACATGTTGTCCGATTGGTATAACTGCTGGAAAGGAGTTTATGCCAAAGCTGATGGCAGTCATCGTCATCATATTGACTTTAACAAGCTCAATAATAATCCAACCAATCTACAAAGATTGAGTCCTGAAAATCATCTTCAGATTCATCAACAGCATCTTACCAAAACAATTCATCGCCCTGACGTAATCGAAAAGTGCCGTCAAGTTCACAATAGCTCAAAATTCCGTAAAGCGATGAGCGAGCGAATGAGTCAACCAGCGACTCGTCAAATTCTTTCAGAGCAAGCCACCGCTCAATGGCAGAATCCTGAATATAAAGCTGAGATGGTTGCTAAGTGGAAAAATTTCTATGATCTCACGCCTCAATATCGAGAAGAAAATGCAGCGCAACTAAACCTCGCGCAACAGAATTATTGGCAAGAAGAATCCAATCGCCAACAACAATCCGAGCGTACTCGCAATTACTTTGTCGAGCATCCTGAAGCTCGTTTAGAGCTGTCAGCTCAATCGCAGCAACAATGGGAAGATCCAGCATTAATAGCCTGGAGAAAGCAAAAAACTCAGGAACAATGGACTCCAGAGTTTCGGGCAAAAAGAAAAGCCACATTGCACCAAACTTACTACCAAAAAACGATTAAAGTACTTAAAGATATCGAACAACAACATGGTTCGATCAATCTAGATGCTTATTATCAACACCGTGTAGATACTCGCGACAAATCACTGTTAAAATTTGAAAGCTTCTGCGATCGATATTTTGATGGTTCGGCAGATCGAGCATTGGAAGCAGTCGCTCAATACAATCACCGGATTGTTTCCGTAGAGCCAATGGAAGAGTCATTTGATGTCTATGATATCGAAGTACCTCACACCCATAACTTTGCTCTAGCTAGCGGGATATTCGTCCACAACAGTGCTAAACAAGGGCGCGACAGACGTTTCCAAGCAATTTTGCCTCTGCGTGGTAAGATCTTGAACATCGAGAAAACCGAAGATTCTAAGATTTACAAAAACACCGAAATCCAAGCTCTAATTACTGCCTTAGGATTGGGCGTACGGGGCGAAGAGTTTAATGCTAAACAACTCCGGTATCACCGAATTTGTTTGATGACAGATGCAGACGTTGATGGTGCTCACATTCGGACGCTATTGCTGACATTCTTCTATCGTTATCAACGCGCACTAATTGAAGAAGGCTATATCTATATTGCGTGTCCACCACTCTATAAACTAGAGCGCGGACGCAATCACTATTATTGCTATAGCGAACGTGAATTGCAGAAGAAAATCTCTGAATTTCCAGCAAATGCAAACTATACAATTCAGCGATTCAAAGGACTGGGAGAAATGATGCCCAAGCAGTTGTGGGAAACTACAATGGATCGGGAAACTCGCACACTCAAACGAGTTGAGATTCAAGATGCTGCCGAAGCCGATCGGATATTTACGATTCTTATGGGCGATCGTGTGGCACCTCGACGGGAATTTATTGAAACTTATGGGCCGAAACTAAATATGATGGATTTAGATATTTAATCGTGTGGGTTTGCACATAAGGTGAAATATTTATGCATAAGGTAAAATATTTACTCATAAAGCAAAATATTTTTACCCATAAGTTAAAATACTAGGTATAATCTAGAGTATCTCACAATTATACGAGATGCTCTATGGT